>JAZKYW010000282.1:0-8138 GCA_045612325.1 Candidatus Limiplasma sp.
CACGTCTGCGTTGCTCACGGCAATGGCATGCAAACGCTGCCCAAAGCACTCGCGTCACCCCCGCGCGAAGCGCGGTAATGGGTGCAGGGCATTAGCCCTGCCCGCAGCAGTGCTTGTACTTTTTGCCGCTGCCGCAAGGACAGGGCTGGTTGCGTCCGGCAGCGCCGGGCGTGGTCTTGGATACGGGCGCGCCGCTCTTTTTGGCCTGACCATTGGTGTTTTCACCCTGCAGGGAAGCCTGCGTCTTGTCAAGGTCTACGGCACGGTGACGCTCGGGCATGCGCTCAAAACGGCTCATGCACAGGCGGCGCACGGTCTCCTCACGGATGCAGTGCACCATGTCGTTGAACATGTCATAGCTTTCAAAGCGGTACTCCTGCACGGGGTCGCGCTGCGCATAGGCGCGCAGGCCGATGCCCTCACGCAGGTTGTCCATCGCGTCGATGTGATCCATCCAGTGACGGTCGATGGCGTTGAGCAGTACCACGCGTTCAAACTCGCGCATGTCAAAACCGATCTCGGCAACAAGCGCCTCGCGCTCGGCATAGAAGGCTTCAGCTTCTTCATAGAGCTTTTCGGTAAGCTCCGAAGCCTCTTCCATGGTTTTGATCTCCTCGGCATACTTGTCAAAGGTGCCGGGCTTCAGGCACAGGCGCTCGAGGTAGTTTTTGGCGTCCTCGATGTTCCATTCAAAGCTGCCCTCGCCGCCAAGGTTGCGCTCGGCACAGGAGTCGATGAGCAGATGGAGCATGCTGATGATGTTATCGCGCACGCTGTGGCCCATGAGGATATCCTTGCGCTGACCGTAGATCATTTCGCGCTGCTTGTTCATGATATCGTCATACTGCAGCACGTTTTTACGGATGGAGTAGTTGCGGCCTTCGATGTTCTTCTGCGCGTTTTCGATCTGCTTGGTAAGCAGGCCCGCTTCGAGGGCCTCATCCTCCTTCAGGCCCAGACGCTCGACCATGGGGGCGATGCGCTCGCCGCCAAAGAGGCGCATGACGTCATCTTCCAGAGAGATGAAGAACTGGGTGGAGCCGGGGTCGCCCTGACGGCCCGCGCGGCCGCGCAGCTGGTTATCGATACGGCGGCTCTCATGACGCTCGGTGCCGATGATGTGCAGGCCGCCCAACGCCATGACGCGCTCGTGCTCGGTGTCGGTCTCCTGCTTGAACTCACCGTACCACTGACGGTACAGCTTGCGGGCTTCCAGAACGGGCTCGGACACGTTTTCGTTGTGACCGATGGCCTCCATGATGATCTCGTCGGGAATGTTCTCCTGACGCATTTTGCGGCGGGCAAGGAAGTCGGGGTTGCCGCCCAGCAGAATATCGGTACCGCGGCCCGCCATGTTGGTGGCGATGGTCACAGCGCCCACATGGCCAGCCTGTGCAACGATCTCGGCTTCTTTCTGGTGGTTTTTGGCGTTGAGCACCTCATGCGGCACGCCGCGCAGCTTGATGAGATGGCTGAGCATCTCGCTGGTCTCAACGTTTACGGTACCTACCAGCACGGGCTGACCCGTTGCGTGGCGGCTGACGATCTCCTCCACAACGGCCTTGAACTTGCCAAGGCGGGTCTTGTAAACAACGTCATTCAGGTCCTTGCGGGCCATGGGTCGGTTGGTGGGGATCTGCACAACGTCGAGGTTGTAAATGCCCTGGAACTCTTCTTCCTCGGTCTTGGCGGTACCGGTCATGCCGCTGATCTTTTCATACATGCGGAAGTAGTTCTGGAAGGTGATGGTGGCAAGGGTCTTGCTCTCACGCTCCACCTTCACATGTTCCTTGGCTTCGATGGCCTGATGCAGGCCGTCGGAGTAGCGGCGGCCCACCATGAGGCGGCCGGTGAACTCGTCCACGATGACGACCTCGCCATTCTGCACAACGTAGTCCACGTCACGCTTCATCAGCGCGTGGGCACGCAGGGCGGCAAGAATGTGGTGGTAGAGCTCGGCGTTTTCCACGTCAGCGATGTTTTCCACCTGGAAGGCCTGCTGTGCCTTGCTGATGCCCTGCTCGGTGAGGCTTACGGCCTTTTCCTTCTCGGCAACGGTGTAATCATCCTCGTTGCGCAGGCGGGCCACAAAACGGTCGGCCTTTTCGTACAGGTCGGTGGACTTGTCTCCCTGACCGCTGATGATGAGGGGCGTACGGGCTTCGTCGATAAGGATGGAGTCCACCTCGTCCACGATGCCGTAGACATGACCGCGCTGCACCATGTCCGACTGGCGGATGACCATGTTATCGCGCAGGTAGTCAAAGCCCATTTCGTTGTTGGTGCCGTAGGTGATGTCGCAGGCATAGGCGGCACGGCGCTCGGCATTGTCCATGTCATGCACGATGAGGCCCACGCTGATGCCCATAAAGCGGAAGATGTTGCCCATCCACTCGCCCTGGAACTTGGCAAGGTAATCGTTAACGGTAACGATGTGCACGCCGCGGCCGGTAAGGGCGTTCAAATAGGCGGGCAGGGTGGCGGTGTGGGTCTTGCCTTCGCCGGTCTTCATTTCGGCGATGCGGCCCTGATGCAGACAAATGCCGCCCATGATCTGCACAGGGAACAGTTTTTTGCCGTCCACGCGCCATACAGCCTCGCGGAATGCAGCGAACGCATCGGGCAAAAGATCATCGAGCGTTTCGCCGTTTGCCAGACGCTGCTTAAATTCGGGCGTCTTCTGCTGAAGCGCTTCATCCGTGAGGGAAGCGTACTTCTCCTCAAGGGCAAGCACCTGGTCGGCAATCTTCTGGAGCTTTTTGACCTGAGCGTCATTGCCCATGCCAAACAGCTTTTTCAAACCTTCCATGATAGCCAAAACAGTTAGTCTCCTTATCACTCAAACATAGGGGGTCATACAGGTACAGTTTGACCCAACTTGCATTATATCATGAAGCCCACCTGCGGCGCAAGTGCAGCACCCATGCAAAAAACGCGCACGGATGCGCGTTTTGACGTTATCCCAGCTGTGAAAGCAGCCTGTCGAGCACCTGCTGCCAGCGGGTGTGATCCATGGTGTGCACATAAAACCGCTCCAGCTCATCATGCAGGCTTTTGGCGCGGGCAAGCGCATCCAGCGCACGCGCATGAAGCAGCCTGCCGATCGCCCTGTCATCCTCCCGCGCGTCGGCTGCGCACGGAGCAAACAGCTCTCCGCTTTCCACCCATTCCCCCGCCGTCTGCCTGCTGCCCGTGCAGAATGCCAGCCCATGCGCAGGGATGAGGACGTGCAGGATGCGCTCGGGGATGAGCGGGTCCAGCAGGAGGGTCACATCCAGCCCGCGCTCCCGCGCCGTCTGCGCGATGCGCGTGAGCAGTCCGCTCGCATGCGCCCCGAAAGGCACTTCGACGGTAACACATCGTTCAAAACGGGAAAGGTCGGTCATTTCCACCAAGCCTTTGGGCGTAAATGCCGAGCCAAACAACCGCCTGACAGACCCGCGCCCTCCGCGCATGGGCAGATGCCTTGTGAGCCTTGCGGCGGTATCGTTTCGCTTCTGCGCATCCTCCTCAGGGACGGGCAGGGCGTTCAGCAGCTGCTCGCTTGCCGCCAGATAGCGGTAGCAGCTTGCAAAGCACGCGGACAAACGCCGCTGCACATCCGCGATTTCCCCCGCATGCGGCGCAAGCGCCTTTTCATCCAGAAAATCCCCCAGAGAGATCAGCGTATCCCGTGCGCCCGGCACGGCGGGGTCGTACACATGCGGCGCGGTGCCGTCCATCATGCCCACACCAAGCGCAGGCAGGGCAACGCCGTCAAGGCTGTCGGGGTCGGACGAGCAATGGAAAAGCTCTGCCTCCAGCCCCTTTTTCTGCGCCGCTTCGGCAAAGCGCCACATCAGCGTGCTTTTGCCCACGCCCGGACCGCCCTTGATAAAATACATCCGTTTACGCCTGTTTTCGGGCAGGATGGCGTCAAAGCACGAAACAAACCCCCGCGCCGTGTTGCCGCCCGCAAAATAATGAATGGTCTGCATCACCGTATCCTCCTTGCAGATGACTTGCCAACAGCTTATGCACACAGCACGCAACTGATGATGAAAATCCGTTTGCATTTTGCGTATCACAAGGGCATATCCTTTGCCCACAAGGAGGCGATGACTTTGCTCAGCAGGCGTACGGTACTGCTCAAGCCCATGCAGCCGGGTCTGAGCGGCTATGCGCGGCTGCAGACTGAGGGCGGACAAACGCTCCTGCAGCTGAATGCGCGGGGGATGGAAAGCGGAGAGGAGGCCGTGCTCTACCGCTACACTTCAGACAGGCGCGCGCAGGAGGCCGCAAGAGGCAGGGCCAACGCCCACGGCGAAGTATCGCTCACGGCGGAAAGCGCGGGGCAGGGCGAGTTAACGGCGCTCATCCTTATCGGCGGAAGCAAGCAAACCAAGCCCCTGCTCATCGGCATGTGCGCGCCGCAGGATGCGGGACGGCTGATGGACGTCAAAAACGCCGCCATGGCCCTGTGTGAGCGTTATCAAAAGCCCAAGCCCTCTGCCGTACGGCCCGTATCCGCCCCAAAGCCGCCCGCACCCAAAGCAGCTGCCCTTCCGCGCGAGGTTTTTCTGCCCGCCATCGACCCTGCGCCCTATGCGCAGGCTTTTCATGCCAAAGAAGAAGACCCGCTTCTGCCGCCGCCAAAGCGCGATGCGCCGCCCGCCGACCGTCTGCGCCCGCTCATCTGGCCGCGCGGGTACGAAAGCCTGAAGCCCTATTTTGACAACGCGCTCCCCTGCGCCCTGTTTGACCTGCCCGACTGGCGCTTTGTCTATGCCGCCCACGCAGGCGGACCAAACGGCCTATGGCTTGGCAGGCAGCAGCTGGACGGACGTGTGTGCGGCGTGGCGTATATCCACCGAGGCGAAAAGCCGCCCGCAGGCGGTCAGCCCTACCGCCCCCTGCGCGGCACGGACGGGCAGATGTATCAGGCGCTTTGGCAAAAAATCTAAAAAAACAGGCGGCTCTTCCGTTACGGAAAAGCCGCCTGTTGATTTTGAAGCTATTATACTTTTCTCTTGGCGCGGTAGTGGTTGAGCATGCCGTCGGTGACCATGGCCAGCACTGCGCCGATGGCGGCAGCCACTGCCCAGCCGATGAACAGCGCATCCATGCCCCAGCTTTCGCGGATGAAGCCCGCCAGCACGCCGGCCAGCGCGCTGCCCACGTAGATGAAGCTGTCCACGAGGCCTGCGGAGAGGCCGATGAGCTTTTCGCGGTCATACTCCATGGGGATGAGGGAGGTCATAACGGGGTCGATGCCGCTCATGCAGGCGCACACAACGCCCATGACCAGCGCGCACAGGATCATGCCGCTCACGCCGCACAGAAGGCCGCAGAACACCATGCCCGCAGCCATCAGGAGGCTGACGATGCGGCGGTTGCGCAGGCCGGGCACGCGGCGCAGCGCATAGCTGCCGATGACGCCCAGCGCGTTGATGAGCGGGATGAGCAGCGTGATGGTGGTGGCGTTGACGGCGTTGCCGCCGATCTCGCCCAAAATCTGAGGCGCCCAGGTACGGATACCGTCACGCACAAAGCCGTAGAGCACGCATACCGCCAGCAGCAGGATAAAGCCGCTGACCCAGTAGATGCCCATGGCCTCGCGCATGGAGGTCTTTTCGCTCTCGCCGCCCTTTTCGGCAGCGGGGGTCAGGTTCTTCTGCGCGTCCTTGAACAGCCACACGGAGATGGGGATGACGGGGATGACCAGCGCAGCAGGCACGGTAAAGGAGGCGCGCCAGCTGAGGATGCCGCTCATATAGCCGCTGAGCGCCCACGCGCCCAGATGGCCCAGCAGCAGCGTAAGGGATACGCAGATATTGGCCTTGGGGCGGGATTCGTTGTCAAAGTTCATGGCCAGCAGGCACACGATGGGCGTCCACAGCATGGACTGGAAGCAGCCGTTGAGCAGGCAGGAGGCCATCAGCATGCCGAAGCTGCTGCTCAGGCCCATCATCAGGTTGCAAAGCGCAGAGCCGATCAGGCCGATCTGCATATGGCGCACGGGGTTTAATCTGTCCACCAGCGCGCCGTTGATCATCTGACCTGCGGCGTAGGTGATGGCAAAGGCACTGGGCAGGATGCCCGCGACCGTCGCGCTCAGGCTGAGCGCCTCCATCATGCTGCCAAGCGCAGCGGAAAGGTTGAGTCGGTTGAAATACGCCGTGGAGTAAATGAGCATACAGGCCGCCAGCAGCTTGGTCTGCAGGGGGGAAAAGCGTTTTTTCTGCATATCCGTAAGATCCTTTCGTAAAGGCGGGAAAGGTCAGTTCTGCGCGTTCAGGCTGTCGATGAGGGGGCACAGCTCATGCAGGGTGGCAAGGCAGTTGTCCCAGATGCCGTCATAGCGGCTGTCGCAGGGCAGCAGGTCGGGCACGAGCACGCGCGCGGCAACGCCGGCGGCGGTCTGGCTCTGCAGGCCCGCCACGCTGTCCTCCACGCCCACGCATTCGCCGATGTCCAGCCCAAGGCCGGCGGCGGCCTTCAGGTATACGTCGGGGGCGGGCTTGGAGCGGCCCGCTTCGGCGCCGCAAACCATAAAATCAAACGCATCGGTCATTTCGGGGATGACCTTCTGGTAGCCCTCCACCACGTTGCGGGCGGTGCTGGTAGCCAGCGCGATTTTGATGCCGCGCGCCTTGAGGCCCTCGAAGCACTCCTTCACGCCGGGCTTGCAGGGCAGGTCGCCGCGGTCGGCGCAGGCGGTCAGGTCCTTGAGGTATTCGTCATAGACTGCGTCAAAGGGGAATTCTTCGCCCAGCTCGCGGGCAAGGGTCTTGCGGTCCTCCTCGCGGGTCTTGCCAAGGAGCATTTCATAGATATCCTCATTCATCTGCGTATAGCCGTGGTTGTGGCACTTGCGGATGTAGATGTCGCGCCCCACGCGCTCGCTGTCGAGGATCACGCCATCCATGTCAAACAGAACACCCTTGATCATAATCCCATACCTCCGTTAAAGCTTTTGCGTTTTTTCTTTGCGGAAACGGCTGATGATGCCATTGGCTGCAAGGCCCGTCGCAAGGCCCGTGACCATGCCCACCACCATGAGCACTGCCATGTAGTAAACCAGCTTGGGCGTGTTGAGGATGAACATGGCAAGCATCACCTGGCCCACATTGTGGCACAGACCGCCCACGATGCTGACCACCACGGGGCTCACGCCCTTGACGCGGGAAAGCAGCACCATCATGGTCAAGCTGAGGAAACCGCCTGCAAAGGCGTACATCATGGCGCTGGGGTTGCCAAACAGCGCGCCGGAGAGCAGCACCTTGAGCACCATGAGCAGATAGGAAGTGGGTACATTGAGCATGTACACGGCAAAAATAAGCACGCCGTTGGACAAGCCCAGCTTTACGCCGGGGATGCCCGCCGCTACGGGCAGCTGGCTTTCCACAAAGCCCAGCACCAGCATCAGCGCCAGCAGCATGCCGCAGACGGCTACGCGCCTTGCCTGGATCTGTGTTTTGTTCATTTCGCGGCCTCCTCGGGGGTAAGCACTTCAAGGATGACTTCGTTGGGCAGGCAGATGATCATGTTGCTCAAAACGCGGCTGTCGCGATTTTCAAGCGTTACTTCGCCCTGCTCCACGCAGCTCTGGTTGTCGCAGGTGGAAAAATGCATCACCGCGCCCGTTGCGCTCGTACGTACCACGTTCTGCTTGCCGTCCGGCTGTTCGATGACGTACTCGCCGCCTTCGCCGATGGCGATGGGGTCCCACACCTGATCGCCTACCTGAATACGCAGGAAAGCCTTGATCTCGCCCGTGGTCTCGCCGCCGTCCGCGGGGGCATTCTGACGGCTGATGAACAGCCCTGCGCCCGCCACCGCAACCACCAGTGCAAGCAAGACCAGCAGGATCTTCACATTGGGATTGTGCATCAAAAATAACTCCTTTCAGAGGAAACGTCCATCTTTAATCATATCACAAATACCGTGCATTGTCGAGTGCCGCACGGCGCACACTACCGCGGGAGGTGATGGCATGATCATCATGAACGGCATCCGAAAATCCTATCCCGCACGCGGCGGTCAGCCCACCCCCGTGCTCACGGGCGTTGACCTGCACATCCCCCGCGGCAGCTATGCGGCGTTCATGGGGCCGAGCGGCTCGGGCAAGAGCACGCTGATGAACATCCTCGGCTGTC
>JAZKYW010000283.1:0-7757 GCA_045612325.1 Candidatus Limiplasma sp.
CGCGCACATCCGCGCCAACGACCGCGCCCTCGGCGCCTGCAAGCACTACGGTAACGCCTGTCTGCGCCTGTCTGTCCTCCGCCTGACCAACCAAGATACCCTTTACATCGGTGATCTTTCCTTCATAAAACGGCTGCTTCATACCGTTTCCTCCTCAGAGTTTTTTGAACAGTCTCGCGCTCCAGAAATCCATACCCATCTCGTCAATGTAAAAATGCAGAATGGCCCGATGATTCTTTGTAGCTGTACTCAGCATCAGATACTCAACGTTTTCACTGCGCATTACATCTTCTATGTAACGGAACAATGCGCCGCCAACGCCTTGACTGCGCTTTTCGGGAATAACGTACAGCTCCTCTATTTCAAAATACGGCGTATCCGTTGGCATAATCGAACGGATATTTTGAGCCTTTTCCATATACCCGAACAAATAGCCAATGATCCTACCATCTTCCTCTGCCAGAAAAACGCGGTTGCCTTCGATGTCCGTCAATTCGTTTTTACGATAGCCATAACAGCTTTGTTCCTGCTCCCATGCTACCGAAAAAGCGATCAGCATTTCAAGCACTTCATCCGTCAGCTGTGTTTCATAAATCTTTACTTTCATCCACATACCCCATCAATCCGCGCACGCATACATCTCCGCTGAGCACGCGGCGGTCATTGCCTTCTTCGTCCGTAACGATCAGCGCACCTGTTTCATCCACCGCTTTGGCGGTGCCTGTAAACTCGCTGTCCGTACCGACAACGCGCACACGGCTGCCAAGCGTTGCGCTGCGGCCTGCGTAATCCTGCCAGATACCGTCAAGGCCCTGCTTCTCCAGCGCATCCACCGCTTTTTCCAAATGCTTGAGATAGGCGCACAGCACCTGCCAGCGATTATGCTCTGCACACGTTTCCATGCGAAGGCTGGTAGCCTTGTCCGACAGTTCGCCATCAAAAGCCGTTTGATTGATGTTGATACCAACGCCTGCCGCGATTGCATATTCCGCGCCCATGAGCACCATCTCACACAGGATGCCCACGCATTTCTTGCTGCCGATGACCACATCGTTGGGCCACTTGATAAGCGGTTTCAATTGCGGGCACACTTCTTCTATGGCCTTTGCAGCAGCTACAGCCGCAGCGAAAGTGCAAAGCTGCGCCTGTTCAACAGGCAGACGGGGTCTCAACACAACGGTCTGTGTGAGCGCTTCTCCCGCGGGCGTATCCCAGCTCCTCTGCAGCCTTCCGCGTCCCGCCGTCTGATGGTCGCACACGGCAAGGCTGCCGTGCGGCGCACCCCGGCGGGCCATTTCCTTGGCGCGCAGATTGGTGGAGTTCATCTGCGATTCGTAAGCGATTTCTCCGCGCCCCGCCCAGACGGTATCCAAATGATTTTTCAAAACCTCAAGCATTCGCAGCCTCCTGCTTGGGCTTTTTCTTGCGTTTCTTGTAACGGTCTTCCTCACTGAAAACGCATCCGCAGTATTTTTGCATGTACAGCCCCAGCTCGCGTGCCTTGTCCTGCCCTTCGCGGAAGTACGGACGAAAATCGCGGTGCAAAAACTGCACGCCAAATTCTGCCGCAGCAGCTTCGGCCTCGCGGATCATGAGTTCATGATTTTGATAAGGGCTTACAAACAGGGTGGACGTAAAATGCGTAAAACCGTTTTCGGCAGCGTACTGCGCAGCCGTGCGGAAGCGCATGCGGTAGCACTTGACGCAGCGGCCGTCAATATCCTCCGCCACCTCGCGCACAAAAGGACGCAGACCGTATTCGCCGTGCACCACCAGCTCCAGACCGATGGTCCTGGCATATTCCACCAGCGTATTTTTGCGCTCGCGGTATTCCGTATAAGGGTGGATGTTCACATTATCCCAAAAACCTACAGGCTCGATGCCTTCGCCGCGCAGCGTCTCAATGCACATGATGGAGCAGGGCGCACAGCAAATATGCAAAAGTACTTTCACAGTTTTCACCTCACAGCTATTTTATCATGTAGCATGGCTGTACACAAGCAAAACAGGATGCATCATTTGCGCCCGTCAGGGAAATACTGCTCCTGCAAGTCCTTGAAAGGAGCCCATCCTTATGCCCCGCCGACATCCTTTCGTGCCCTCACCGCTTCTGTGCGGCCCAAGGCCCGCAGAAGGCGAAATCCATATCAAAGCCCCACGCACAAGTAGCGAGGGCCGTCCCTTCAGCAAAGGAGAATACCCGAATGGATAAACAGCGCATCCACACCGACCCTCAGCATTATGCATGGCTCACAAAGCAGCTTTCGCCGCCCTCTGCGCTGGGCCAAGGCATCTTCCGTGCTTTCTGGGTGGGCGGGCTTATCTGCATGCTGGGACAGGGCATTTCGGATTTAGGCATTCACTGCCTTGATTTGAACACCCGCAACGCTTCGGCCTTTGCATCCATCGTGCTGATTTTTCTCACCGCGCTAATGACAGGCATCGGTGTTTTTGACACGATCGGCAAATACGCTGGCGCAGGCAGTTTTGTGCCCATCACGGGATTTGCAAACGCCATGGTCGCCCCTGCGCTTGAATTTCGCAGCGAAGGCCTTGTGCCGGGCGTGGGCGCAAAGCTGTTTACCATCGCAGGCCCTGTGCTGGTGTACGGCATAGGCTCATCCGTTATTTATGGAATCATTTTTGCATTGTTCATCCGCTGACAGGGAGGTACCTATATGGCAGGTACAAGGCTTGGAATGCAGACCGTCAGGCTTTCCTCACGTCCTTCCATCTGCGCCGCAGCTGCCTGCGCGGGCAAAAAAGAAGGCGAAGGGCCGCTTGGCGCTGCTTTTGATTTTGTAGCCAAAGATGACCGCTGCGGTCAGGACAGTTTTGAGCTGGCAGAAAAATATCTTTATCTGGAAGCCATCCGAAAAGCGCTCAAAAAAGGCGGCACACGCGCGGAGAATGTGCATTTTCTGCTTGGCGGCGATTTGCTCAACCAAATCATCACAGCGTCTTTCTCCGCGCGTGAACTGGCTATTCCCTTCATCGGGCTTTACGGGGCATGTTCCACCATGGCGGAAAGCCTTGCCTTGGGCAGCATGCTTCTGGACGGCGGTCATGCCGCGCAGGCGCTTTGTGCAGCCAGTTCTCATTTTTGCACAGCCGAACGTCAATACCGCTATCCGCTGGAGTTTGGCGCACAGCGTCCACCTACTGCCCAATGGACGGTAACAGGCGCGGGCGCCGCCCTGCTCAGCCTTTCTCCTTCAGCGCCCGTGCTTGCGCATATTACCCATGTGTGTATGGGCCGTGTGGTGGACCTTGGTGTGACCGACGCCAACAACATGGGCGCTGCCATGGCGCCCGCTGCAGCAGATACGCTGCTCGCATTACTCACGGATACCGATACCACACCGGAGGATTACGACCTCATCGTTACAGGTGATTTGGGCAAGGTGGGCCATGACCTGCTGCTGCAGTTGATGCGCGAGCAGCGCATGCCTCTGCTGCCCGACAGGTCAACGGATTGCGGCCTGCTCATCTACGACCGGGAAAAACAGGATGTTCACGCAGGCGGCAGCGGATGCGGCTGCAGCGCGGTCGTACTTTGCGCTCATCTTCTGCCCCGCTTGCAAACAGGCGAGCTTAGACGCATCATCTTTATGGCAACGGGCGCGCTTATGAGCACCACATCCTCCCAGCAGGGCGAAAGCATCCCCGGCGTTGCCCATGCCATCGTACTGGAAAGTCCAAACACTCAAAAACCTCTTCCCCAAAAGGAAGAGGCTGTGAAAGGAAACCCTTGATGCTTTGGATGTATGTAAAAGCATTTGCCGTAGGCGGCTTGATTTGTGCCTTGAGTGAACTGCTGGTATTGCGCACCAAACTGACCCCTGCGCGCATTCTGGTTGGTTTGATCGTTACAGGCGTTGTGCTGAGCGCCTTTGGCCTTTATGCCCCCATCGTGGATTTTGCGGGCGCGGGCGCGACCGTGCCGCTCACGGGATTCGGGCATGCGCTTGCACAGGGCGTTAAGCACGCTGTGGAAGAAAGCGGCCTCATCGGCGCATTCACAGGCGGTCTTTCGGCAACCTCAGCAGGCATCACGGCTGCCATCCTTTTTGGCACACTTGTTGCCCTTCTGTTTAAGCCCCATGCCAAATAACCTTCATTTGCGCCTTTTGGCAAGCGCTTTCAGTATGCCGCTCAAAAAACGCGGAGCACGAATGCAGATCATTTTGACAGCCATTGCGTCACCTCCATGCCTTGCATAATCTGAGTACTGCGCAGCCTGCCGCCATCAGCAATACGCCGCCGAGCGCTGCCCATGCCCAAACGGGAATGCACACAAACAGCAGCACGATTCCCGCCGCAAGCAGTATGTAACCCACGATTTCCGTGCCATTGAAGCACTTGCCGCATCGGACGACTCTTCGGCTCATTCGGCGTCACCTCGCTCATTGGTATGGTATGCAGCGCACAGCCAAACATGCAAAAAAGAACCTGCCGCCAGGCAGGCTCTTTTGGTTTGGATGAAATATCAGCGTTTGATATCGTAGTTCATGTTCATGAGGTTGCGGATGGAGGAAACATCGTCCGTGATGTTGGCGTCACCGTGGATGGTATGCTTGATGACGCTGGAAGCGACTGCGAAGTTGATCATATCCATCGGGCGGTAATTGTGCATCATGGCATAGATGAGGCCGCTGGCAAAAGCATCGCCGCCGCCCACGCGGTCGAGGATGTTGAAGGTGAACAGCTTGCTTTCAAACGTATGACCCTGATACCACATGAACGCCTTCAGGCTGTTTTCGCTGCCGCTGTGGGCATAGCGCACATGGCGGGCAATGCACTTGAGGTTGGGATAGCGTTCCACAAACTTCTGGAACACTTCATCCTGCTGCTCGTAGCTGGGCTGCAGCGGCACGCCGTCCTTCCAGTCGCCCTTGGCGTGGTCGTTTTCATCCTTCCACAGATGATAGGGCTCAATGCCGAAAAGCACCGTGATGTACGGCAGGCATTCCGTGCAGAAGTCACGCGCTTCTTCCCACGTCCAGAGGCGGCTGCGGAAGTTGCCGTCAAAACTGATGGTCATGTTTCTGGCATGCGCAGTCTTGAGCAGGTCCATGATAAGCCGACGGCAGTTGGGCGCGATGGCGGGCGTGATGCCGCTCAGATGCAGCCAGTCAAAGCCTTCCAGCAATGCATCCAGGTCCACCTTGGAAAAATCGTACTCGGTGATGGCGCTGTGCTTGCGGTCATAGGTCACCTTGCTCGCGCGGATGCCGTAGCCCGTTTCCAGATAATAGCTGCCCAGACGGTGCGTGGGCGTTTCTTCGGGCGTTGAAAGAATGACGGGCGTGCAGTGCACGTCATTGGAGCGCAGCCAGCGCACAGCGCTCTTGCCAAGGCTGTTGTTGGGCACAACGCTGAAGAACGTGCTGTCGATGCCGAGGTTAGCCAAAGCCAGCGCGATGTTGGCTTCGCTGCCGCCGTAGCTTGCGCCAAAATTGTTGGCCATGCGGATCTTTTCATAGTTGGGAGGGGTCAGACGCAGCATGATCTCGCCAACCGTAATAAACTTCTGAGGGCTGTTCTGATTTCTGAGCAGAGGATTGTTATGTTCCATCAAAAGGCCTCCTTCCGGGTGCTGAAATATAACGTTTTTCATCAAAGAACACAGCGATGTTTGTTAGTACCATTGTACGGCAAACGGATCTCTTTTTCAACAGCAATACAGTGAAAACTTTTCTGCTTGACACATCATTTCAAATAGCATATACTTTATTTAACCTTTAGGTTAAATGTTAAAAGGAGGTTTGCCACGTGGGCTTGCAGCAGACCATGAAAGCGCTTGCCGACCCCATCCGCCGCGATATCCTCAATCTGCTTAAAAGCGGCAGGTTGTCCGCAGGCGAGATCACCGATCATTTTTCCGTTACGGGCGCATCCATCTCCCGCCATTTGTCCGTTTTGAAAGAAGCGGACCTGGTGCGTGACACCCGTCAGGGACAGTTTATTTTTTACGAGCTGAACGCCTCTGTACTTGAAGAGATCATGCTTTGGATCACTGATTTGAAAGGAGCAAACGCCCATGATGAAAAAGCATAAGCGAAACCTTCTCATCACATCGCTGGTCATTCTGCTGCCCATTATTGCGGGCGTTATTTTGTGGAACAAGCTTCCGCAGCAGATGCCCGTACACTGGGGCGTTGACGGCACAGCTGACGGCTGGACTGGACGCATCTTCGGCGTTTTTGTACTGCCCATACTGCTGCTTGCCCTGCAATGGCTGGGCGCATGGGTCACCGCTCACGACCACCGCCGCAAGCAGCAAAGTGATAAAGTGTTTACCCTTGTTTTGTGGCTCATTCCTGCCATCTCCCTCCTGGCAAACGGCGCTGTGTATTGCGCAGCCATGGGCTATGAACCTAAGGTCGAAAACTATCTCGCTCTGGTGCTGGGCCTGCTGTTCACTGTCATCGGCAACTACCTGCCCAAATGCAGGCAGAACAATACCATCGGCATCAAAATCAAATGGACGCTTGAAAACGAGGAAAACTGGAACGCCACCCACAGGCTGGCAGGACGTGTATGGATGGCAGGCGGCATCGTGATTCTTGCCTGCATCTTCCTGCCGCAAAAGCTTTCCATGGCCATTCAGATGCCTGCAGCGCTTGTGATCGCATTCATTCCCGTTGTGTACTCTTATCTGTACCATCTCAAGCAGCTGAAAGCAGGCACTGCCGAAAAGCAGCCCCTGAGTGACGTACAAAAGCGTGCCCGCACCGTAAGCCTCCCTGTTTTGCTGGTTTTGTTCGCTATGCTTGGCGTATTTCTTTTCACGGGTGACGTTGAAGTTACCTTCGGGCAGGATGCCATGACCGCCGACGCTACCTACTGGAGCAGCGTCACCGTCCCCTATGACGCAATCGACAGCGTGGAGTACCGGGAGCAGTTTGACGCAGGCTCCCGCATCAACGGCTACGGAGGCGCGCGTCTTGCCGCCGGCACCTTCCGCAACGATGAATTCGGCACCTACACGCTCTATGCATGCGCAAACACCGATGGCGCTGTGGTCATCCAATCAAAGGGACGCGTTTTAGTCATTCGAAGCGAAACGGACGAGAGCACCAAAGCCATCTGTGACACCCTTCTCCAAAAGCTGCCGCAGCAGCCCTGAAATCAAAAAACGCAGAGAGTTTTCACTCTCTGCGTTTTGTTTTGACTGTTGAAATTACAGGCCCATTTCAGCCTTGACTTCGCCAAAGCACTTGACGGCGAAATCGATGTCTTCCTTGGTGTGACCGGCGGAAATCTGGGTGCGAATGCGGTCGCGGCCCTTGGGCACAACGGGATAGCAGAAGGCTACCACGTATACGCCCTTCTCCAGCATGCGGCGTGCGAACTCGTGCGCTACCTTGGGGTCGTACAGCATGATGGGCACAATGGGGTGCCCACCGGGCAGCAGGTCAAAGCCCAGCTTTTCCATCTCGGCGCGGAAGTAACGGGCGTTCTCATGCACCTTATCGCGCAGGGCGGTGGATTCCTCCAGCAGCTCGATGGTGCGGATGGTGGCGGCGCAGATAGCGGGAGCCACGGTGTTGGAGAACAGGTAGGGGCGGGAACGCTGACGCAGCAGGACAACGATTTCCTGACGGGCAGCGGTGTAGCCGCCGGAAGCGCCGCCGAGAGCCTTGCCGAAGGTGCCGGTGATGATGTCAACGCGGCCCATAACGTCGCAATACTCGTGGGTGCCCTTGCCGTGTTCGCCCATGAAGCCGACGGAGTGAGAATCATCGACCATG
>JAZKYW010000284.1:0-4281 GCA_045612325.1 Candidatus Limiplasma sp.
ATCTGCCCCAGCTGGGCGGTCACCAGCACCGTGCCGTGTTGCTGCGCGGCGGAGCCGTTTTTGAAAAAGGCGTTGGCGCAGAACTTGCGTCCCTGTTTGCTCAGGTCGTTGCGTCCGCTGGCCTGCGGCTGCACGCCGAACGCGCCCGCGGCCATGGCCACCATGCTCAGCTGACGGGGAATATCAAAGCAGTTTTTGGGCAGGATGATGGAAAAATTGAGACAGCCCATGTCCTGATACATCGCGCCGCCGCCGCTGAGTCTGCGTGCGACAACGCCATCCTTGGCGGTAAAGGTATCCACAGGGCATTCGTACCACGGATTCTGCGCGCGGCCAAGCATGACGGTGGCGCGGTTTTGCCACATGAGCAGCAGCGCGGTACGCTCGGGCAGGGTATCCATCAGGTGTTTTTCCAGCGCCTGATTATGATAAGGATCGCTGCTTCGGGCGATCAAACAGGCCGTGCGTCGAATCATCGATCCCTTTTCCCCTTCCGTTTATTCTTTCACCAGCGGCAGCGCGGTGACCACGCCTTCGATCAAACCGTCGGCTGTTTCCACGCACAGCCTGCGCCCCGCCTCGCGGTAGGGCTTTTCCACAAGCGCCATGGCGGCAAACTTGCCAAGACCCGGGCAATAGCGCGCGCCCGTTACATAGCCTACATGCTTGTCGCGCTTCACAACGGGCATGCCGTGCTCCGCGCCGAAGCGCTCCAGCACAAGGCCGATGAGCGTGCGCCGCGGCTCTCCCGCGGCGATGAGCGCCTCGCGGCCCACAAAGCCCTGACGCTCAATGCGCACGCGGCTGGCAAGGCCCGTTTCAAAAGGATTGAGCGTATCATCCATCTCACGGCCGTAGACGGGCATGCCCGCCTCCAGCATCAGGGTATCCAGCAGCGTATGGGTGCACAGCGGCACGCCGCATTCGCCCAGCGCATGGATGAGGGCCAGCTCGTCCTGCTCGCGGGCAATGAGGAAAAAGCCATCCATGCCGAAGCGCGGCATGCGGCAGGTGGTGCAGCGGATGCCGCAGACCTCCGTTTCAACGATCACTTCGCCTTCCTTGGGCTCCGCGCCCAGCAGGCGGGCGGATTCGGGGCCCAGAAGCAGCAGCAGCGTTTGGCTGCCGTCAAGGTCGCTGACGGTGACGTCGCCTTCAACCTCGCGGCGGATGTGGCGCAGGTCCTTCTCGTGACAGATGCGGTTGATGATAAGGCGGTAGCTTTGCTCAGCAGGATGCAGTACCAGCACGGCGTCCATGATGCCGCCCTGCAGGTTGAGCATGGGACTGAAGCGTTCCTGCCCCACAGGCAGGTCGCGGACGTCGCCGCACAAAAGCGTTTCCACCAGTTTCTGCGCGTCCGCGCCGGAAAGGTCCACCAGGCATTTGTGGCGCATGGCAAACAGGCCTGCGCGTGAACGTACGGTTTCGTATGCGTGCATGGACGTTCGCCCTCCATAGGCCGTTTTGATAACACAAACAGCGCGAAAACAGGCAGCCGTTCGCTGTGCCGCCTTTCGCGCGCGGGAGGAAGTATCGCGGGTTCCAAATCTACTTTATTATAGGTCAGTTCCCGGGCTTTGTCAATCTTTGGCTATGACGCCGAACACGCCGCATGTAATTTGCTGTAAACGTTCGTGCTTTGCTTTACAAAAACGAAAAAAAAGTGTATGATATCTTGGTTCCCAACGAACAATCAACAACTACCGTAAAGGGAGGAAACCACAATGAAAAAGCTGCTGAGCGTACTGCTCGTTCTGAGCATGGTGCTGGGCCTGACCGCCTGCGCTACCGCTGAAGTTGCTGCCGCTGACATCAAGATCGGCATGATCTGCATCGGCGACGAAAACGAAGGCTATTCTGCCAACCACATCAACGGTCTCATCAAGGGCGCCGAGGCTCTGGGCATTTCCGCTGACCAGATCACCTTCAAGTACAACACCCCCGAGACCGAAGCCGCTTACGAAGCCGCTGTCGACCTTGCTGAGCAGGGCTGCGACATCATCTTCGCCAACTCCTTCGGCCACGAGACCTACATCGCTCTGGCTGCCGAAGAGTATCCCGAGATCGAGTTCTGCCACGCTACCGGCACCACCGCCATGAACGCCGGCCTGGAGAACTTCCACAACTACTTTGCCGCCATCTACGAAGCCCGCTACGTGACCGGTGTTGTTGCCGGCATGAAGCTCAACGAGATGATCGAAGCCGGCAAGATCACCGCCGAGCAGGCCAAGATGGGCTATGTCGGCGCCTTCCCCTTCGCCGAGGTTATCTCCGGCTTCACCGCTTTCTATCTGGGCGCCCGCAGCGTGTGCCCCTCTGTGACCATGGAAGTGCGCTACACCAACTCCTGGGGCGACATGGCCCTGGAGAAGGAGACCGCCGAAGCCCTCATCGCTGAAGGCTGCGTGCTCATCTCCCAGCATGCCGACACCACCGGCGCTCCCACTGCCTGCGAAGCCGCCGGCGTGCCCTGCGTTGGCTACAACATCTCCATGATCACCGCCGCTCAGAACACCGCTCTGACCTCCTCCGCTGTGAACTGGAACGCCTACTACGGCTTCGCTCTGAAGAACGTGCTGGAAGGCACCACCTTCCCCGCTGACTGGTCCGCCGGTTATGTGGAGGGCGCTGTTGCCATCACCGAGCTCAACCCCCTGACCGTGCCCGCCGGCGCTGCAGAGAAGGTTGCCGAGGTTGAGGCCGCTCTGAAGGAAGGCACCCTGAAGGTATTCGACGTTACCACCTTCACCGCTCCCGCCGGCGCCGGCTACACCGTTGACGCCAACGGCCAGCTGACCAGCGCCTTCGCCACCGATACCAACGGTGACTGGGTAGCCGATGCCAACGAAGTGGTTGTTGACGGCGTGTTCCTGGAGTCCTACGTGCAGTCCGCTCCCTACTTCTCCATCATCATCGATGGCATCAACGCTGTGACCGAGTAATCCAAACAGCGCTTCGACGCCCTGCTGCCTTCCCAAGGGGGCAGCAGGGCGCTTTCCTGTTTCTTTGGCACAACCGCAAAACCTGCCATCCGACGTATCCGGCGACAGGGCGAGGCATGCCTCGCTCCTACAATGACCATCCCACCCCGCTGTAGGGGCGGGGCATGCTCCGCTTTGCATGACGGTTTTGTCAAAGACGTTTCCCACTTCCCCTTTTTTTCAGGAGGTATTGATATGCAGTCTACCCCCAATGCCATGATCGAGATGCGCGGCATCACCAAGCACTTCGGTCAGGTCGTCGCCAATGAAAACGTGGATCTGACCGTGTACCGCGGCGAGATCCTCAGCGTGCTGGGCGAAAACGGCAGCGGCAAAACGTCGCTGATGAACATGCTGGCAGGCATCTACTTCCCCGATGCGGGCCACATCTTTGTGGAAGGCCGCGAAGTGGTCATCCGTTCGCCCAAGGATTCGTTCGATCTGGGCATCGGCATGATCCATCAGCACTTCAAGCTGGTGGATGTGCTCACCGCTGCCGAGAACATCATCCTCGGCCTGCCCGGCAAAACGGTGCTGGATATGAAGGCCGTGAAGGCGGATATCCGCAAGCTTTTGGACAAGTACGGCTTTGAACTGGACCTTGACGCCAAGATCTACGAGATGAGCGTAAGCCAGAAGCAGACGGTGGAGATCGTCAAGATGCTCTACCGCGGCGCGCACATCCTCATCCTTGACGAGCCCACCGCCGTGCTCACCCCCCAGGAGACCGAAAAGCTGTTCCAGGTGCTGCGCAACATGCGTGCGCAGGGCCACTCCATCATCATCATCACCCACAAGCTCAACGAGGTGCTCAGCCTGTCCGACCGCGTGGCGGTACTGCGCAAGGGCCGCTACATCGGCTCCGTCAACACCTGCGACGCCACTGAGATGAGCCTGACCGAAATGATGGTGGGCGAGAAGGTGGTTTTGGACATCGACCGTCCCGACCCCGTCAACCCCGTTGTGAAGCTCCACATGCAGGATGTGACCGTGGTGAACAAGGAAGGCCGCGAGGTGCTTTCCCACGCCACGTTCAAGGCCTACACCGGCGAGATCCTGGGCATTGCGGGCATCGCGGGCAGCGGTCAGAAGGAACTGCTGGAAGTGATCGCCGGCCTGCAGAAGGCCGTGACCGGCAACATTGAATACATCAACCGCAAGGGTCACATCAAGGAGCTCACCAAGATGAGCGCCGAAAAGATCCGCGAGATCGGCATCCGTCTGGCCTTCGTGCCTGAAGACCGACTGGGCATGGGCCTTGTCGCCTCCATGGGCATGACCGACAACATGGTGCTTC
>JAZKYW010000285.1:0-18664 GCA_045612325.1 Candidatus Limiplasma sp.
GGAGGATACCAAACACTACTATTACACCTACAACGGCATCCCCTTTGCGCGTGAGGATCATATCTACATCCTCGAGCCCATGAACGACCCCCGCAACGAGGAAGCCATCGAAGGCATCCACATGGAAGCCGCGATGCTGCGCAACTATTCCAACCAGTGGAACAGCGAGTTCGGTCATTCCCTGCTGGAACTGGCGGATTCCCTCGCTACCCGTGTAGGCATCGACCGTGCGCTTGCCGACCAGATCCGCCGCTGGGCGCGCATGCATCTGGATGTGCCGCTCAACGTAAACCACACCATCACGCTCCAGTATCCGCTGGAGGGCGAGCCCGAGACCCTGCGCGCTTTGATGAAGGAATTCCTCGGCATGGAAACGCTGGACACCATCTACGACGTGTTCTCCGACCGCCTGATGGTGGTGCGCGTGCCCCACGGCGCGCCCGTGCCCTTCCCGGAAGGCTTTGCCGAGTTTGCCAAGGTGCAGACCGATACGCTTAACGACCATGACCTCTACGGCATGCTGCCCGTGAGCGAGCGCATGGCCACCTGGCTGATGCTGGATACCCACAACGCCGACGGCACCCATGCCGAATTCGTGCCCAGCTCCCTGAGCCTCAAGCTCAGCTATCACGAGGACGGCCATCCCATCATCCACGCCGGTTACGCCATCGAGCGCGTGCTCACCCACGATACTGCCATCGTTACCAACCGCGTGCGTTTTGAGCGCGTGTACGAGTGCATCCCGGATGACAGCGGCGAGGATGACAACCTCGTCTCCAACACCGTGGAATGGCTGGAAAGCGCGGACGCGCCCAGTGCCGTGCTGTGGCCCAACCTGCGCCTGCCCGCCTCCGACTGGCGCGCCTATTGGCTCTACATCAGCAGCGGCGCCCGCTTCACCCCCTGGGTCATCAAGGACGGCCGCTGGCAGGCCATGGTGGATAACCGCTATGTGCACAGCGGCACCGAATGGCTGAGCCTGCAGACGGACATGTTCCCCACCTTCGTGCTGCTCAAGCACGGCGGCGTTACCTGCGGTGCGCTGTTCAATCCCACGCAGATGAGCGAGGTGCGCGCCGATGACGCCGTCACCATCGCGCTGGACTTTGGCACCACCGCCACTGCCGTTGCGCTGCGTCAGGGCAAACGCGTCTTCCGCATGCTGCTGGAAAAACCCCTGCACGGCTTTATGCTCAAGGGCAGCACCGATATCTCCGAGCGCCTCTACAGCGAGTTCCTCCCGCTGGACGCCATGCTGCCCCGCCCCAACACCTCCGGGCAGGCCAACGTTATCAGCTCCATGGTGCAGCTGTTCTCCCACAGCCGCACCGAGGCCCGCGAGCCCATGGTGGACGGCTGCATCTTTGACCACCCCGATACCAAGGCCTATGACGGCATCCCGCTGCAGAGCCTCTACAGCAGCCTCAAGTGGGGCCGCGAGGCGTACCGCAAGCGCTATGTATACCTGTACCTGAAGCAGTGCATGGTGCAGAGCCTCATGGTGGCCCGTCAGCACGGCGCGCCCAGCGTAAGCTGGCGCTTTGCCCTGCCCACGTCCCTGAGCGTTGAACTGCGCGGCGAGTATGTGGCCTGCGTGACTCAGCTGGTCAGTGACGTATCCGCCATGACCGGCGTGCCCCTCACCGAAGGCGTGCCCGCGCTCCTGTTCCTGAGCGAAAACGAGGCAGACGGCGCCTACTTTATGCACGAGGACATGGTGGACGTCAGAAACGGCTATATCAACGTGGATATCGGCGGCAACACCAGCGATATCTCCCTGTGGCTCAACGCAGAGCATGCGCCCTTCTTTGAGCAGAGCATGGAATTTGGCTGCCACCGCCTGCTGTATGAATCCGTTGAGCTGTGGCCCGAGCGCTTCCGTCAGGACTTCGGCGACCTTACCGAGGACCAGCAGCAGGAAGTGGACCGCCTGTTCAAGGCCGTATCCGACGGCGTCAACGAGCCCGTGCGCCGCGAGCTTGCCATGTTCCTGTTTGACCGCTGGCTGGCCCGCTGGACCCGCGAATCCAAAAACCACGAAGCGCCCTACACCGTATCGCTGGTCGCGCTGTCGGTGAGCTTCCTTTTCTACCTGTGCGGCATGATGCTCAAGCTGGCGGTGACCAACCCCGAGGTGCGCGCCAAGCTGCCCGCCTGCCTGCAGGTGTGCTTCGCCGGCAACGGCGGCCGCCTCGCAACGCTGCTCAGCCCCGAGCAGCTGCGCAAGGCCCGCGATTTCGCGTGGCTGTGCTTTGACCGCA
Organism: Candidatus Limiplasma sp.; assembly: GCA_045612325.1. GTDB lineage: Bacteria > Bacillota > Clostridia > Christensenellales > Aristaeellaceae > Limiplasma. The sequence continues at coordinate 2,262 of JAZKYW010000285.1, forward strand.
AGGCCATCCCGCTGGACCTGACCCCCGTGCAAAGCCCCAAGCCCAAGCAGGAGGTCGCGCTGGGTCTTCTGCATTCCAATCTGGGCCACAGCGCCGAGGAAGTGGTTGCCATGAAGGACGCGCCCATCAACATCGCGCCGCTGAGCGCCGAAGGTGCGGGCGAGTACCTCATCTCCTTCTTCACCCTCTTTGGCGAGATGTTCCCCGATGAGACCCGCCTGCTCATGGCTGACGCCTATCAGCAGGACCTGAGCGGCCTGACCGAGGACGCCCTCAAGCATGTGAAGATGGTCGTGAACAACCAGTTTGCCGACGCCGACAAGGCCACGCTGGTCAGCTACGTCAATTCCTTTACCGCTACCAAGAAAGCATGGGGAGTGTGAACACTGTGAAAAAACATCTCATCCGCATCCTGCTCTGGTGCATGACCGTCATGCTCGCCATGGGCGGCGTGTGCGCCGAGCAGGCCGCTGTGCAGCCTGAGCGCGTACGCGTTCTGCTCACGCAGGGCACGGGTACCTCCGCAAAGCCCGCGGAGCTTGCCGCCGCACTGGCTGTGATGCCCGAGCTGGGCTTTGACTACGCCCTCTACTATGACGAGACCCACATCGCCCTGTGCGACCTTACGCAGGCCGTTACCTACGCCGAGCGCAGCGCGGCCTTCGATGGCTGGCTGGACAGCATCCAGAAATCCCGCACCAAGAACATCACCCACGCTTCCGCATGGGACAGGCTTTATGACCTGACCCTCGGCAGCGCGGCGGAAATCGTGTGGCTGCCTGCTGAGGACATCGCCCCCACCAAGTGGGCGGATGTGTCCGCCCTCATCAGCGGCCTCACCGCTCAGGGCAGCACCCTGCGCCTCTACACCGATTTCACCACCCTCAACATCGCCGCCTCCGCCGAGAGGATGAGCGGCGTGCAGGTGCTCTCCGTTGCTGACCGCAACTACGAAGTGATGGACAGCCTGCTCACGGGCGAAGGCTTCTTCCACCGTTCGGGTGATGATATCGTCAACATCCTGCGCACTGCCGAGGTGCATCCCGCAGGCACGCTGCCCGGCAGCACCGTGCTGGTCGACTGGTGCCCCACCTATCAGATCGTGGGCAGCACCTTCACCTACGGCAGCGTGAGCATCGGCGGCGGCGACACCGACGACGGCATGGCTGTCACCTACACCACCGCCTCCGGCGAGGCTGAAACCCAGCCCATGACCGAGGCTCAGCTGCCCGCCAACGGCCTCGCCGTAGAAGCCTCCTCCGAGGGCTATGACGTCACCCTCAGCGCCATCGCGCAGACCCATCAGCTCTGCTGGTACTTCAAGCCCGCGCCCGACAGCGGCGTGGTCATGACCGTATCCCCCGATACCGTGCCTTATTCCACCGAGGCTGAGGTCACCTTTACCCTGACCCTCGCCCCCGCCGTGGAGACCGCGCTTGCTCAGCAGATCTGCGCTGCAGACCTCACCGCTGAGGATGCCGCCTTTACCGTAGCCGCCTCCGTGACCGATGCCGTGGGCGTTGTCACCCCCGTGACCCTCACCCCCGCGCAGAACGCAGGCGAATACACCTTCACCCTTGGGCGCAAGGAAGGCGCTTACACCGTAAACGCTGCCGTTTCCATCAGCGGCATGCCCTTTACCTACCCCGCCATGAACGCCTTTGTCACCATGCAGGCTCCCCTGCCCGTTGTGGCAGCGGGTTATATCGCAGCCATTGAGCTCAATGCTGCGCCCATGCTGTGGCATGGCGGCGAGACCGAAGCCACCATCGTACTTTCCGACCTGTTCAGGGGTTCCTACCTGCCTGTAACGCTTTACAACACCGCCGAGGATGTGCTGAGCGTTGCGGTGGATGGCGAAACCTACACCCTGACCGCCCTGAAGGAGGGCAGCGCGCAGCTGTTCTTCCTCAGCCGTGACGGCGTAACGGGCACTGTGGTGCCTGTCAACGTTGCCAACGGTCAGAAGCCCGTGCTCATGGAGCTTGGCGCAGCGCTCATCCTGCTGTTTGCCATCCTCTACACGGTCATCATCAGCCGCGTATGCCAGCCCCGCTTCCGCAAGGGCGAAAAGCTGGAAGTGGTCATCAACGGCTGCGAGACCTTCGCCCTGCCTGCCGACCGCTACGCCGCCAAGGGCGTTTCGCTTTGGCGTTTGCTCGTGGTGAGCGGACGCGCCAACACCTACAAGGATGACAAGTCCGCCTTCAAGGCTGTCGTCATCCGTCCCAAGCGCAGCGGCGTCATCATCCGTGAAGGCAAAAATTCCGAGAGCTTTGTTGCCGAGTGTCCCCAGCAGTTCCGTATCGGCGATAATGAATTCTCCGTTACCCTCAAAGCCACCGACCCCAACGCCTGACCCCCTCACCCATCCAACTGACAGGAGGCTGCTCCCATGAAAAAACTGTGTCTCGCGCTGGTGCTTGTGCTGACCGCTGTGTTCATGCTGGGCGCGGCTGCGGCAGATGAAAACAACTCCGTAGACGTGATCATGATCCTGGACTACTCCGGCTCCATGACCAGCAACGACCCTGACAACCTGATGATGAAGTCCGCCATGAACTTCATCGACATGTGTGACGTCAGCGGCACCCGCATCGCCCTCATCCCCTTCAACTCCTCCAGTTTCCCCGAGAACCACGACTGGCAGCGCGCCTTCGGCTTCTTCCGCAGCCTTGACAGCGTGACCGCCCGTGAGACCCTGCGTGACGACCTGCTGCACGAGGGCTTCCATTACGGCAGCCACACCGACGGCGGCCCCGCCTTCGCCAAGGCATGGGAGCTGTATCAGGGCCGCAGCAACGATGCCAACAGCAACCAAAACGCCATCGTGCTGTTCTTCTCTGACGGCGTTATCCAGATCGGCACCCGCTCCTCCAGCGCTGAATCTCAGGCTTCTCTTGCCACTGCCAACGAGATGATCAGCCACTTTGAAAACGCCGGCGTACCCATCTACGTGATCGGCCTGAAGGGTGACGGCGAGTTCAACCCCGACTGGCTCAACGATATCGCCCGCCGCACCGGCACCAGCCACGCCCGCATCGTGTATGACGGCGACAGCTCCGCCCTGCATGAGACCTTCTCCGAGATCTTCGCTGCCTATCTGGGCACCGAGCCCCTGCCCATCGACCAGCGCGACATCGCTGTGGGCGATGACGGCATCGCGGTCATCTCCATCAACATCCCCAACAACTCCATCGTGGAAGCCAACATCCGCCTGAGCCTTGACAACCCCGCCGCCACCTTCGGCGATGTTATCGGCCTCACCCGCCCCGACGGCACCCCCGTGCAGCCCCTGATGAACGGCAACCCCCGCGAGGGTGACGTCATCGTCGGCAACAGCGGCGCTTACTACAACATGAAGCTCATCCGCCCCGAGCAGGGCGAATGGAAGCTGACCCTGCAGGTGGATCAGGCCACGCTGGTCAACGCCGAGATCATTGCCAACTATGACATCGGCATCCGCTTCCGCCAGACCGATCTGAGCAACTACCGCAAGGGCGATTCCCTGCGTCTGGAAGCCGAGTTCTACTCCACCACCACCGGTGAAGTTTACGCCAACGACTCCTTCCTCTATCAGCCCGAAATGATCGCCGCTTCCGTTGCCACCTGGGACGGCGCGCCCATCGAAAACTTCTGGCAGGTAGAGCAGGCCGCCAACGGCAGCTACGTATTCGTGGGCAATGTGGACCGCCTTGAGCGCGGCGTCTACACCTTCCAGGTCAAGGTAGACGGCGCAGGTATCCAGACCGAGACCGAAGTGCTGACCCTCGAACTGGAAAACCAGCCCCCCATCCGCATCGGTGAAGACCCCGCTCCCCTGGAGCTGAGCGTTGACAGCATGCTGTGGCGCACCGCCAACCCCACCGCCCAGAGCAACCTGCCCGAGTTCTTCCGCGACCCCGACGGCGATGACCTCACCTTCACCGTTGCCGGCCGCAACGAGACCCTCTCCGCTCCCGTCAACGAAGTATCCGATGTGCTCAACATCACCTGCAACGCTGCGGGCGAGACCACCCTTGTCATCACCGCCAGCGACGGACAGGAGAACGCCAACCGCAACCTCTCCATCCAGATCAACATCAAATCCTGCAAGGCGCAGGCCACCCGCGAGCTCATTATGCTCTGCGGCCTGCTGCTCCTCATCCTCATCATTCTCATCATCATCGCCCGCAAGAACCGCGGCCGCTTCATCGCCTCCGCCGCGTTCGAAGCCAGCTACGCCAACCTCACCTTCAGCATGACGCCCCACAGCATGATCTACCTCTCCCGCTACAGTGACAAGACCGTCAATCTCTACACTGTGCTGGATGACGCCAGCGCCGGCATGGATGCCTGCCACCAGATCGAAAGCGCCGAGCGCACCATTCTGGGCGGCTTCATCCTCAAGCCCAAGCGCAAGGGCGAGGTCATCCTGACCAACAAGTCCTCCGGTGGCATGACCATCAGCGTCAGCGGCGCCCAGCTGGGCCGCGGCAAGAGCGTCAAGCTCCACAGCGGCAGCAACGTGCAGATCGAGTTCATGGAACCCGGCCGCTGCATCAACCTGCTGTACCGTTACGAATAACTTATTCATTAAGCAGAAGTCGGAAACGCAAGTTTTCCGGCTTCTGTTTCTTTTGAGCAGCTTCTTTGGGTGGTGCAGGAGGGCCGCAGCCCTCCTGCTTTCATTCCGAACCCAGCGACATGCGCGGTGGGTTCGGAATCCTTGCGCAGCAAGGATTTCCTTACACCGTTTGCCGCCCGCCGAGCCGCAGGCGAGCAGGCAAACGGTGCAAACCCTCGGCGGAAAAGATCGCGTCAGCGAGCTTTTTCGACGGCCTATTGTCGAAACAATGTTTCCGGCTTGTTTTTTTATGCAAATAATTTACAAAAAAGACATGCGCTGTTGATATCTCGGGGGTGTTGTAGTAAAATGGATATATCTGTACCATAGTATTCATTTGGATCATGATGTATATTTTGCACCGTGTTCCATTGTTAAGGAGGAACTTCCCCATGCCCTGGAAAGCAAGTATTCAAACCCAGACAGCCGGCATGAATATCTCCATCGGCGGCTCGCAGATCCGCTATCAGCCCGTCAAGGTAGCCAAGGCCAACAAGCCTTTGCTGGTCATTGGTCTGGGCGGCACCGGTCTGCGCATCGGCCGTCAGATCAAAGATATGTTTATTGAGCGCTTCATTCCCGCCACCCTGCCCACTCCCGGTCTGGATGAGCGTCTGCCCGCCCACACCCGCTTCCTCGCGGTGGATACCGACCTGGAGGATATGGACAAGCTGGGCTATCAGGGCGATGAGCGCTGCACCATCGGCGACCCCAACATCGCCAGCAAGCTCGCTCCCGCCAACCGTCACCTGCTGCCCAGCTACATCAGCGATTGGCTCAACCCCAATCTGGTCAGCCACGGCGGCAACGGCATCGACGGCGCTCAGGGCGTTCGTCAGATCGGCCGTTTTGACCTGTTCACCAACGTAAACAAGATCACCGACGCCATCCGCGTTGCCCTCAATCAGGTCATGCCCGGTCAGGGCAACATCCAGGTGGTCATCGCCGCAGGCGTTGCCGGCGGTACCGGTGCAGGTACCTTCATGGATATGCCCTATCTGGTTCGCCACGTTGCCCAGCAGCTGGCCCTGACCAGCCGCGTATCCATCATGGGTATTCTGGTCACCCCCGATGTGTACGCCGCTATGGACGGCACCACCGCAGGCATCAAGCGTGCCAACGGCTATGCCGGCCTCAAGGAACTGGACTACTGGATGGAGAACGTTGACCGCCGCGATAAGTTCGAGCAGCAGTACTCCCCCAACATCACCGTCAAGTGGGATGTTCCTCCCTACGATGACTGTATCCTCGTCAGCGGTCAGACCGTCACCGGCGGTGCTCCCACTGCTGCCTACGAGACCCTGCGCGGCGTAGTAGCTGAGTACATCACCAACATGTTCGCCGACGAGCGCCGCGACCAGACCTCTCTGACCGACGCCAGCAAGGACTTTGGTTTCAGCTACTCCAGCTACCGCAGCAACGTGCGCGCCAATCTGGCTCCCCAGCCCAAGAAGTTTGACGTATCCCGCCGCTACACCGTTATCGGCGCCAGCAACGGTCAGATCCCTCTGCAGGAGATGATCCTGAACGAAGCTGCCTTCATGCTCAACCACGTGAAGGACTACTACGATACCACCCGTACCCCCGATATGTACGCCGCCAACGAGTACAATGATTTTGTACAGAAGATCGTTGGCAACTGCGTGACCAACCTGCTGGCTCCCATCAATGTAAAGAGCCCCCGTGACGTAGCTATCACCCAGATCCGCAACTCCGATCATCTGGCTCCCCACAGCGCCGATATCGACGCCACCGTTGCCGGCTTCTTCAACGCTCTGGAAAGCCGCGCCATGGGCACCGAAGCCATCGAAATGATCGCCGAGCGCGTACGCATGCTGGAGCAGCAGCTGGTGGCCATATTCATGGATCCCGAGAAGGGCCCCTTCTACGCCAGCCGCTACATCGACGCCACCCCCGGCGAGTACGTGCCCGCTGAAGGCGAGTTCGAGCCTTCCATGCCCCACAACTTCTGCCTGAAGCAGACGCTGGAAAGCCTGCGCGCCTCCGCTCTGGCTGCCCGCACCCGCGCCAACAACGATTACATGCACCAGTTCAAGCTGGCTACCACCGAGTATCAGGAGATCCGCACCAACCTGATCCCGCCCATGCAGAACGGTCCCACCGCCAAGCGCTACTACACCGCCTGCGAAAGCGTGAACATGAACAAGCGCGAATACTGGCGTCAGGATACCCTGTACCGCCTGTATGACGCACTCATCGCCAAGGTGGAGGAGATCAGCACCCAGATCTTCAAACCTCTGTGCAAGACCCTGCTAGAGCTGGTCAAGGTGTTCAAGGACATCGAAGTCTACATGAGCACCCCCGCCTATCAGCTGTCCCGTCAGGGCTATTACAGCGATATCGTTGATCTGAACGTGCTGCTTGATCACTTCAAGAACAATTACATGAGCCCCACCAAGACCAACGACATGATCGCCACCCTCTACAAGGACATGATGCGTCCCTACATCTATGACCCCAACAAGGCAAAGTATGAGGCCGTTGACAGCAAGGAACGCTGGCTGGTGGTTGATCCCCATCACGGCACCACTGTTGGTGTGAACGTACGCGATAACCTGCAGCGCGTGCTCAACGATTTCTTCCGTCCCTACAACAGCAATACCCTGCTTGAGTTCTGGAAGCTGCAGTATCCCACCAGCATCAACCCCGATGGCAGCCTCAACCTGCCCGCCATCACCGCCACGCTGGCTCCCGCCATGACCACCGCCGCTGCGCCCATGTTCCTGTCTGACGGCGTATATCCCCTATCCGGCGGCGATGCTGTTACCCTTGCTTCCGAGTACATCACCGTACCTCAGAACGCCATGGGTCTGTCCGCTGCTCTGGGCGCCAACCAGCTCAAGCAGGTCAAGGAAAGCACCCTGGCCGACCGCATCTTCTGGATCCGCTCTCTGGACGGCGTAAGCCTGTACCACTACGGCGCGCTGCACACCTGTGAGGCGGATTACATCCAGTACGCCATCCAGGGCAGCCACATCGGCTCTCACCTGTGGGAAGGCGCCAAGCTGAACTGGAAGAACCTGCCCAACCCCCTGCCCCGCGGCGCACGTCCCAACGGCTATGCCAACACCGTGCAGCTGGCTGCCGATCAGGAAATGATCGCCCGCATCGACAAGCTCATGGCCGCCGGCAAGATCACCGTTGATAACGTCAACAACAACCTGCAGCTGAGCTTCAACACCAAGCTCACCCGCGAGCAGGCTCAGGCTCTGCTTAACGAGCTCAACGCCAAGGCCATCACCCCCGAAGCCGCCAAGGTGCGCTATGCTCAGGTGCTGGCTACCCGCGAAAACCTGCAGATCACCGTGGAAGCCGCCATCCTCAGCAACTACGGCACCAAGTATGCCGGTCAGGATCCTGCCAAGCAGCTGATCTACGACATGATGATGCAGCGTCCCGCCATGATCACCGAGATGGAACAGAACATCGAAGAGCTGGCTGAGCTGGACAAGGCCGTCAAGGCTGCCGCCAGCGAGAGCGACAGCAAGACCAAGCTGCTGGAATCCGCCGTTCGTCTGGCTGATCTGTTCGCCTTCGGCATCCTCACCCGTCCCACTCCCATGCACGTGAACTACACCATGGACGGCGCCCCCGCCCAGACCGTGTACAACACCATGAAGGATAACGCCAAGTACGCCACCCGCTTCCACGCCGGCTATGCCTCCGAGTGCTGCATTGCCGCCAAGCTGATGGATATGGAAGATCCTTCCCACGAGGAGCACGGCAAGATGGTGCAGATCAAGATGCTGGAAGACGCCCTGCAGAGCGATCTGGAAGGCGCCGTGATGGAGCTGCTCACCCTGCGTCTCACCGCCTTCAGCACCAATGCTCAGGCCCTGAAGACCAAGCTGAACGCCGCTCACAATGCCATGCTGCTGGCCTCTCCCATCGTGCTCAAGATGAACGCTGCCGACAAGCAGCTGTGCCTTGACTTCCTGGCTGCCATGATCAGCGCGCTGGATGCCCGTGCCATGGGCTTTGGCATGATGCTCGTCTGACGAGCATCGGAAAAGTTCGCCTTTGGCGATCTTTTCCGATGGTTTGCACCGTTTGCCTACTCGCCTTCGGCTCGCCGGGCGGCAAACGGCGTAAAGTCGGCTTGCTGCGCAAGCCTGCCAAAACTGACGCACATGTCGTCAGTTTTGGAATAAGCATCAGAGGGGCTGCGCCCCTCCGATAGCTTCCCATAGTCATCCCCCCTACAGACGCTTGCTTTGCAGGCGTCTGTTTTTCGTGTGTACATGGTTGAAATTAAAGGATTTCAGGCCTTTTATGACGAATAACAGAAAGTGGCTTATCTTTGATGGCCCTTTTTGTGTTACCCTCATGCCGATTTTTCGGCTGTAAATACCACATGTCAGGATGGAATGAACCATGATGGATTACGTACGTCAATTCCAGCAAAAGGCAGGCGCCATTGTCGGCAGTCATCAGCCCAACAGACCTGCGTTGGTGCTGTATTTCGGTGATATTGCCATGCGCGGCCGCAAGGCGCTTTGCGAAAAACTGTTTTCGCAGATTCCTGCCAATTATCATTCCGCCATTGTGGAAGGCGCGCTGTGCTCCTCCGCCGAGGCAAACGGCCTTCCCTGCCTGAGTATTGACAACAGCAATGCCCACACCGAATTCGGCAGCTTTGCCGCTGCGTGGCGCACACCCGACCAACTGCTGGCAGCCGAGCAGTTTTTGACCGCGCTTTTGCAAAAGACCACTGAAAAGCCCGTTGCTGTTACCATGGCCGAGCTGGACGTATACCTTGTGGTGGGCAATGACGGCGGCGCATGTGAGCTTTGGCCCACCGTGCTCGAGCTGCTGTCCCGCCCCGGCATGACGGTCGTTGCCGTCAAGACCCACCTTGTGTGGATGGTGCGTGAACTGGTAGCCTATCAGCAGCCGCGCGACCTGCCCATGTACCGCCTGCTCAGGCACATGGAAAACAGGACCGCCGCTGAAGCCGCTGTTGCTGCCGAGCCCGAGATCCAGGCCATTCCCGCCGCTTTGGAGGCATGGCGCTCCGCTCCCTCCATCACCGTCGTGACCGACCGCAACCAGACCGGCGTTTGCTCAAACGATGTCTGGACCGCCAGCTGCGAGGCTGTGGCGGGCTATATGCTGGCGCACATGTTCAGCAGCTATGCCCTGCCCGAAAGCTGCACCTGCGCCATGTATGACGCCATCTATCCCGACCTTTTCTGGTCCACGGGCTTCCAGATCAGCGCGATGCTCAAGCTGGATGCAGAGCTGCAGGTGCGCGAATCCGCAAGGATGACTACCTTCCAGCCGATGCTTGCGCAGGCTTGGGGCATCCCCTCCCTGCAGAGCGTAGCCATCATCCCGCTGGTATCCGCCGTCATGCCCGACACGCGCGATTTGTACATGCTGCCTGTCGACCCCAACGCCGACCGCGGCTCCCTCAAGCACTGCACCAGCGTTGCCGACGCCGCACGCCTGCTCTTTGGCGACCGCTTTGACCACTTCTTTGTGGATGCGCTGGAAAATCCCAATTTTGAAAAACTCATCGCAAAACTCACCGAATCCCTGCGTGAAACGGTGGAGCAGTTTGCCCGCACCAACGGCGTGTACGCCGCTGCCGCGCTGCTGAGCGACCGCGGTGACGGCAGCCTGCCCGTGCTTTTGCAGACGCTCTCCGCCGAAGCGCCCGCTGCCAAGCCTCTGCACAGCATCCCCGTGGGCAATGTGGGCCTTTTCCAAAATCCCGTGACCCAGCGCCTGCAGGAGGTCATCCAGCGCGGCGGCAGCGCCAAGCTCAGCGAGCTGTATGCAAGCGCCACCCGCAAGCTGGTCGAGCGTCTCTGCGCCGCCATGAAGAAGTGGAAGGCCGTGTATCAGCGCAAGGCTGACGCCCTGCGCGGCGCGTTTGACGCCGTAAGCACGCAGCTTGGCGGCTGCTTCAGCGGCGTGATGCTCAGCTATCACCAGAACGTGAAGCAGTATGCCGACAGCAAGCGTCTCTACAGCCCCCTCATCAATGATGCGGATTTTGAGCTGCTGGACGATTGCTTCAAGCTTTCAGACCCCGCAGGCAGCCTGCTGGAAGCCCTCACCAAAATCAATGTGCGCGGCAACCACCTCATCACCCTTTCCATGCAGAATGCCTTTACCCAGCTGGGCTACCTCAACGGCTCCAACGAGCTCAAGGCCGCGCTGGATGCCTTCTGCAAGGCTGCGGTGTTCAGCCCCGTGCATTACAACCGCAAAGAGGTATTCATCCTGCCCAGCGAGGGCGACTGGAGCAACGGCGGCCGCGTTTACGGCCTCATCCGCCTCTACTCCGCGCCCGATAATGTAAGTCTGCTCAACTCCATCAGCTATCTGGCCAACCTTGCAGGCGCTTCGGGCCTTGCGCTGCAGGCAGGCAATCCCCTGCCCGCTCCCGCTGCCGCACCTTCTGCCGCAGCTGCCCTGCCCGAGGAGCAGTTCATTCCCGAGGAAACGGCCGCCGAGGAGGACAAGCCCCTTGGCAAGGTCAGCTACAACCGTCCCGACTCGCTCATCACGTTTGAGTGGCCTCAGGGCGCCGACCTCATCACCATGACGCTCAGCGGCAACACCGGTTTCGGCGAGCGTCCCTATCAGCAAACGCTTAACGTATCCGCCAAAAACTACCTCACCGCCGGCGGCGCCATTCTTTCCAATGTGCGCCTCACGGGCCGCTGCGAAGTGAACCTCAGCTGGTATCAGTACGGTCAGAACTTTACGCAGGATGGCTGGCTGAAGGTCGACCCCGTGCATATTTCCCGCATCATCACCGAAAAGGGCAAGGATTACGTTGTACAGATCACCGCAAGCGAAAATGTGCCGCAGCTTGAGCGCTACCTCATGCTGCAGGTGAGCAAGTCCAACGGCTCCAACGTGCTCTACCGCCTGCCCGCGCTGGTGGATAACAAGTTTACCGTCAGCAAGGAACACTGCCAGGGCAAGCCGCTGATTGTTTTCAGCGATCCGAAATGGCAAGATTATTTCAGCTTCTAAGGAGACGTCTTTATGGGTCTGTTTAACTGGGGCAAGAAGAAGGCCCCCAAAAAAGAAACCGTCAAAACCGAAGTGCACTGCCCCTACTGCATGGGCAAGATCAACCCCAAGGACATCCTGTTCCTTGTGGACCGCGGCGACGGTAAGGTGGACGAGGTATTCTCCGAGTTTGCCAGCCGTTATCAGGGCTTTAACGAGAGCAACCAGATGCAGGCGCACCTTGGCGAGCTGATCTCCCAGAACGACAGCGATCTCAACGTGACCGTGGAATACGGTGACACCGAGTTCCCCATCGGTCTGAGCTGGCAGCGCAACGGCGGCGAAAAGCGCATCGCCAAAAGCCGCATCTGCCCCCACTGCCACTGCTATCTGCCCACCGATATCGAAAAGATGGATACCAAGAGCATCGTGCTGCTTGGTTCCACCAGCTGCGGCAAGACCACGCTGATCGCGGGCATGCTGTACATGCTGGTGGGCGACCTCACCGAGGAAAAGCCCGCTCCCCACATCAGCAAAAATCTGGGCACCGCCCGCATTGAGAAGGATTCCCTCTCCTTTGCCCGTCAGATGATGGAATCCAGCCTGCTCAACGCCGAGCGCGACCCCACCGAAATTGCCAAGCCCATCTTCCCCATCGTTATGGTGGTGCAGGATGCCGTTGGCGAGCACAAGACCCTTGTGACCATCCACGACTTCGCAGGCGAAGGTCTGGACAACGAGGAATATTTCAGCAACCATCCCATCGGCAAGGCAGAGTTCACCACCGATGGCATCCTTTACGCCATCGACAGCTGTCAGCTGCCCGACCTTGCCCATTTCCAGGTGGCCCACTCCTGCACTGAGGAGATCAACGGCTCTCTGCTGGGCTTCTCCAGCCATCAGAAGAGCGTTCTGAGCCGCGCCGATGCGCTGGCTGTTGTACTGACCAAGTTTGACGTGTACACCCGCTTCATCGGTCAGACGGCCAACAGCAGCGTCTTTGAGCCCCTGCTGAGCAGCCACAACTACGGCGTGAACATCAACACCATCAAGGACGTTTCCCTCGCTGTGAAAAAGATCCTCGACCCCGCCAGCGGCAACCGCATCATCCAGCGCCAGATCGAGAACATCTTCAAGCGCACCACCCACGGCACTCCTGAGCTGGAAAGCGTGGAGTACTTTGCCACCGCCTGCCTCAAATCCACCGGCGGCGACGGCATGGGTGAGGAGACCACCGCCGCGTTTGATGCCACCTGCCTGCACCGCGTGTGCGAGCCCCTGCTGTACATGTTTGCCAAGTGGGGCATTTTCAGCGTGAAAAAGTAAAACGAGGCCGTAGAGGCATATGTGTTTTGCATATGCCTCTACGGCACGCCTTTATACCATCATGACCGATGAGGTGAATGATATGAAACTGAGCCAGTATATTTACGGCCGCAAGCCCAAGGCCGGCCTGCAGGTGATCACCCGCTCGCGTGAGCTGCCCTTTTTTGTGCAGAAGTGGTTTGAATCGCCCCGCTACGGCGCTGCGCCTGTTCGCACCACGCCCGACCGCATCTGGGAGCAGCGTTACGAGCTGCAGTGCTTTGAAGGCGGCGCGGCCCTGAGCTGCCTGTATCCCCTCAAGCAGACCGAAGTGCCCTGCTCCGAGCAGCAGGAGCCCTACATCCGCGGCATCACCCCCGCCGTGCAGCACCTGCTGGCAGGCGGCGCGGATGCGGATACGCTGGTGGATCACATTGCGTCCGCCCTGTATTTTGACGGATTCCATCAAATCGATGATATCTACCGTCTGCCCAGCACCTTCTCCGAGCCTGTGGAATGGACGCCCGCGCCTGTGGCCCTCGCCCCCCTCAGCGACCGCGAAAAGGAACTGTGCCTCGACATGGCCGCCGCCCTGTGGATGGCCTTTATGAGCCGCAAGGACGGCAAAACGGGCGAGCTTGCCACCCGCACGGTCAAGCTCATCGTGCCCGCAGGCACTCCCGCCGAAGAGCTCGACCACCAGCGCCGCATCGCCGCCGCTGCGCTTGAATTGCTGCCTCACTACATCCGCCGCTGGACTTCCCTGACCCTCGGCATGGATGTGGAAAGCGACAACTACCCCGCAGGTTCCGCCTTCTACGGCATGGCGCGCGCTGCTGCCGACAGCCAGCCCAACGGCAAGGGCGTTGTTTACGACCTTGAAAAACAGGCGTGGCCCGCTGCCGAAGAGCAGGAAAAGGCTTATTTCATCGCCCGCAGCCAGCGTATGCCCGTTGTGATGCTGGATGAGGCCGTTGCCCAGCTGCCCAACCGCTTCGACCTTGCCTTCCATCTGCGTCTGAGGACTTTGCTGGATGGCCTGTGCGCAGGCACGCTCACCCTTGCAGCTGTGCAGGATTTCCTCAAGCAGGAAAAGCTGGAAGCTCATGCGGATATCCTTTGTCCCGCGCTGGCGCAGGCTGTTATTGCCGCCTGCAGCGCAGCACCCGACCGCAGGCAGCTGGCTTCCCTGTGGATGCTCGTGCAGTGCTCCGCCGCTGCCGCCGCCATGCTGCAGCAGATTTCCTGCTCTGCCGATGACGCCATTGCCGTGCTGGTGCGCAGCGGCGTAAACCCCGGCTGCGAAGGCCTGTTTGCCGCTGACGAGGCGTTTGCCCAGCTCATCATCCGTCTTTCTGCCGCCGACAAAAGCCCCCTTGCCCCCGCCACCTGCTATGATTTGCTCGCGTGGCTGGCCAAGGTATCTCCCGATGCTGCCTTTGTGGAGGTGCTCGTCAACCGCCTCATCGAGTACGGCAAGCCCTCCATCCATACCCCCGAAGAGCTGCACAAGTGGCTTGAAAACGGCTTTGTGGCCCGCATGAGCACCCTTGCCGGCACCGAGCAGTTTATGCCCCTGCTGGATGGTCTTGGCGCACAGCGCGCAGGCGACCTGCTGTATTTCATCGCAACGCTCAACCGCAACGCCAATACCACCGCCGCCGCTGAGACCCTGCTGATGAATTGGTTTGACCGCGCAGGCGCCCTGCCCGCGTGGGATGCAAAGCAGTGCCTCTTCGCTGCTGAACGTGCGCTTCAGCTGAAGGATAACCGTCCTCAGTGGCACATCTTCGCGCTGCGCTGCGCCGATGCGCTGCCCAATCCCACCGACGCCATCACCACGCTTTTGAACAATGCGTGGGTGCGTCAGCTGCCTCAGGTGCAGCCGCTGGCTCTGAAGTACGCAGGCTATGTGCACACCGTCAATATCAACAAGCTCTGTGCTGCCATCACCAAGCCCAATGATGTGCTCTCCCTTGCCGAAAAGTGGGCCGAGATCAGCGGCGGTCAGCTCTTCGCTATGGCGTCCGAGCAGTGGATCCTGCTTGAAGGACCCATGTGCAACGCTCTGCGCGGCTGCAATCTCGCTTCGCTGCTTTCCGTTTTCCACAATATCAACGCGCAGTCCATCCCCGGGGAGTGCAAGACCCAGGCGATGAATGCCATTTCCTACTGCATGGCGCAGGGAATCTCCAGGGACGACCTTTGCGAGCGCACGCTTGAGGACCTTCGCATCGTCAAGAATCTCGGCAATACCGTGCCGAATTCCTTCACCAATGCATCCTACGAGCGTTTCACTCTCATCCTCATGCTGGATGATATCCTCCACATGCCCGATTCCGTCGCCGTATATCAAAATGTGCGCTCTCAGATGAGGTCTCTTGCGGCGGATAACCGCAATATGTTCCACGCGCTGCTCCGCAAGCATGCCAACACGCTTGCGCCCGCTGTGTATCTGCAGACCATGTGCACTAACGATACCATCGACTGGGAGCACGCCCTGCCCCGTGTTATGGATCTCTACGGTCTGCCCGAAGCCGCCCCCAACGATGCTGCCAAGTATTCGCTGGATGATTTCGAGATTTTCCTCACCATGCTGTGCGGATTCTACCGTCCCGATGATAACGTGTTCGGTCTCCTTCTCACCGATCTCGACCGACAGACCCTGAACGAGTGGCTGACATCCTCCTGCCCCAAGCTGATCAAAAAGCTGGTCAAGGAGTACAAAGTCACCCCCGACCTGCCCGATATGCTCGTTGAAGGTCTGGCTCTGAACGCCAAAAAGCACTGATAAACCAAAACCCCTGTCCTGTGATGAGCAGGACAGGGGTTTTTATGTTTGCCTATTTCTTTGCATTACTCTGCTTTTTCCAGATAGCTGTGCCAGATGTACCCCGTCATTGTATAGCGCCCCGAATCAAACTCCTCCATCGTGAGGGGGTGATGTTCGTCCGGACCATACAGCACGCGCACCCAGCCATTTTCCTCTCCGCAATTTTGCTTCAAAACCGTCACATGCTCCCCTGCGTTAAGCTTTGCCAGTGAGGGAGATGCCTTGCTGGCCTGCTTGCGTAAAGCTAAGTTCCATCACAAGCGCACAAAGCAAGCAATTCAACTGTTTCTTCATCTTTTCTCTCCATTTCCAAAGGAAAACCTTCGCGTGTTTCCTTCTGGGAAAAAACGTTATATCTAACCGGAATATTGCCGTTTTCTGGATCTGTTTTGCATTGTTTAGCATCTTTTTCAAGAATAAATCTTGATAACAAAAAGCCCGACCAGCGAATGCTGATCGGGAATTGGAATGCGGCAGCGACCTACTCTCCCGGGCCGTCTCCAGCCAAGTACCATCGGCGTGCTGAGGCTTAACTTCTGTGTTCGGAATGGGAACAGGTGGACCCCTCAGGCCATTACCCCCGCAATGGGTGAACTTATTTAAATCCGGCCTGCCACTGCAGCCTGACAACTGTATATGAGCCGAGATCAAAGGCTTATCATTTCT
>JAZKYW010000286.1:0-5410 GCA_045612325.1 Candidatus Limiplasma sp.
AGCGCAAGAAGATGGCCAAGGAGGCGCTTGCGCGCGTGGGTCTGGCGGAACGCATGAAGCACCGTCCCAATCAGCTGTCCGGCGGTCAGCAGCAGCGCTGCGCCATCGCCCGTGCGCTGGCGGTAAAGCCTTCCCTCATCCTTGCCGACGAGCCTACGGGCAACCTTGACTCCAAAACGGGCAAGGAGATCATGGCCATGTTCAAGGAACTGCATGAGGCGGGCAACACCATCCTGCTCATCACGCATGACAGCAAGGTAGCCCGGTGCGCCGAGCGCATCATCCGCATCGAGGACGGAAAGCTGTACGAAGAAGGGGAGGTGGCGGGCGATGATGCTGTTCCAGTCGTTTAAGATGGCGCTCAAAGCCATTGCCGGCAACAAGATGCGATCGTTCCTGACGGTGCTGGGCGTCATCATCGGCGTTATGGCGGTCGTGGTGCTGGTATCCATCGGTCAGGGCGCCAACTCCTCCGTTGTGGAAAGCATCGAAGGCATGGGCACCAACCTTATCACCGCAACGGTCACCGCACGCCGTATGAATCCCGTGGATATGGACGGCCTGAATGAACTGGCGACCAATCCCTTTATCGAGTACGTTGCGCCTGTTGCCAACGTCAGCGGTACCGTCAAGGCGGGCAATACCACCTATGACGATGGCTCCGTGATGGGCACCACGCCCGGTTATGAGCATATCCGCGGCTGGAAAGTGGCGGAAGGACGTTTCATCACCCAGCCCGATATCGACAACCGCAGCTTTGTGGCGGTCGTCGGCTCGGAAGCCGCAAGCGCCATGTACGGTACGACCCATGCTGTGGGCGAAACGTTCTCGCTCAACGGTTACACCATCACGGTGGTCGGCGTGCTGGAGACCAACGGCGACAGCGCCAGCGGCAGCAACGACAATCAGGTCATCCTTCCCTTTACGCTTGCGCAGCGCCTGTCCAACTCCACCAGCATTTCCAGCTTCTATGTGTCCGCTGTTTCCTCGGATGTGGTATCCATGGCGCAGATGTCTGTGAAAAGCTTTTTGGCGAAGGCGTTTGAAAACTACACCACCAGCAACTGGGGCACGCAGTACAGCGTGTATAACCAGTCCGAAATGCTGGATACTTTGAGCGAGACCACCGAGACCCTCACGCTGATGCTGGGCGGTATCGCAGCCATCTCGCTGCTGGTAGGCGGCATCGGCATCATGAACATCATGCTGGTATCCGTGAGCGAGCGTACGCGCGAAATCGGCATCCGCAAGGCCATCGGCGCGGCGCGCGGCAACATTCTGATGCAGTTTTTGATCGAATCCCTCGTGGTAAGCCTCATGGGAGGCGTGCTGGGCTTGGGACTGTCCGTGCTTGCGGTGGATTTCCTTGCGCCCATTCTGGAAATGTCGCTGGAGATCCCCGTGGATGTGGCATGGCTTGCCATTGCGTTCTCGGTAGCCATCGGCGTGGTGTTCGGCATGTATCCCGCCAGCAAGGCAAGCAAACTCAAACCCATTGACGCGCTTCATTACGAAGGCTGATATTTTTCCCTCCCGCGGTGCACACTATGGGCACATCGGGAGGGATTTTTTTGATCAGAGGATTTCGCACGGACCTTGCCATGGAAACGGTGGATGAAAACAGTTCGCATTTGGAAGGCATTAAAGTAAGAACGCACGAAGCGGGCGGCGTGAAGCACACGCGCATACGCATCGAAACTGCCCGCGCGGCGGAAAGGCTGGGACGTGAGCAGGGGGAATATGTGACCCTTGAATGCAAAGACCTTCCGCATTGCGATGCGCGGAAGCGGGAGGTGCTTGCACGCCTGCTTGCGGCGGCACTGAGGCGGCTTTTGCCCGAGGAGGGCGATGTGCTGGTGGTGGGGCTTGGCAACCGCAACGTCACGGCGGACGCGCTGGGCACCCGCGTGGTGGAAAGAATGCTGGTGACAAGGCATCTGCATCAGGTGGTGGCGCAGGAGCTGCAGGGCAGGCTGCGCGGCGTGAGCGCCATCGCGCCGGGGGTACTGGGGCTTACGGGCATCGAAACGGCGGAATTGTGCCGCGGGCTGGTCAAACATGTGAGCCCGACGGCGGTGGTCGCCATCGATGCGCTGGCGGCATACGAAACGCGCCGCATCTGCACGGCGGTGCAGGTCACGGATACGGGCATCCAGCCGGGAAGCGGCGTGGGTAATCACCGTCTGGGGCTTACGCAGGATACGCTGGGTGTGAAGGTCATTGCTGTGGGCGTGCCCATGGTGGTATATGCATCCACCATCGCCCGTGACGCGATGACACGGATGGTAGACAGCTGCGGAGCATTCGACCCGTCCGAGGAGGAGACCGCGCAGCGGCTGATGCAGCAGGCGGCGGAGGGCTTTCTGGGTGACATGGTGGTCACCCCGCGCGAAATCGACGAGCTTGTGCTGAATGTGGCGTCGCTTTTGGCGGATGGGCTCAACCGTGCGCTGCAGCCGCAGGTGGACAGCAAAACTTTGCATCATTATCTGCATATGTGATGCATATGCTTATCGGGTAAGAAACCTAAGGCGGTGACCCGAATGAGCACGCAGGCCAAATGGTGTTTGAGCGTGATGCTCGCGTTGATGACAGGATTGTATACAGGATTGATCCATCCAAGGCAGGTGCAGCAGGCTGCGCCTGCTTTTGCTGCATATGAGGAGGATGACGTAAACCTGTTTGCGCAGCCAACATGCGCGCCTGCGGCGGATTTCAGCATCGAAGTGGTGACTGTGGGTAAACAGCAGCGTCCGCGGGTGCTGATTTATCACACGCACACCTACGAGGCGTTTGAGCAGGTTCAGGGCGATCCCTACCGCGAAACGGAGAAGTGGCGCACGGCTGACAGTGACCACAACATGGTGCGCGTGGGGGAGGAGCTTGCGGCGCTGCTGACGGCGCTTGGTGTGGATGTGACCCACGACGCCACCGCCTTTGAGCCGCCTGTATTGTCCACGGCATACAGCCGCTCGCTGGAGATGCTTGACGAGCGAAAGAAAAACGGCGAAACGTACGATTTGTACATTGATTTGCATCGCGATGCGTATTCGGCATCCTACGGGGGAGGAAATACCGTATCCGCAGGCGGTACGCCCACAGCGAAGCTGATGCTGCTCATCGGCAAGGGGGAGGGCGCAGTGGGACAGGGTTACGATGAAAAACCCGACTGGCAGGCCAATCTGGCCATTGCGCAGGCCATCACGCAAGCGCTCAACGCTCAGGTGGATGGGCTGTGCCGTGATGTGTGCGTCAAATCGGGCAGGTACAACCAGCACGTTGCGCCTGCCTGCATTCTGGTGGAGGCGGGCAACAACCGCAACACCCTTTCCGAAGTGCTTGCCGCCATGCCGTATCTGGCAGATGCCATTGCCCAGATGCTGCAAAACGAGTGAAAAAAACCGCGCCTTTCAAGGAAAAACACTTGACACGAAGGGCGAAATGGTGTAGTATACTAGAGCTGTCAAGAAAAAACACTTGATAGCAGGAGGCCGAAACATGAGACCGATGGGAACGGACGGGCCGGAGAAGCTCGACAAAAGCGTTGAGATCGGTACCCTGTGCGCCTTTTACGGCGGGCTGCTTACGCAAAAGCAGCAGGATGCGCTCCGACTCTACTATGAAGAAGACCTCTCCCTGGGAGAGATCGCGGACGAGCTGGATACCAGCCGTCAGAATGTGCATGAGCTGATCACGCGTTCGGCGCAGAAGCTTCGCAAGTACGAAGAAGCGCTGGGCAGCATGAAGCGCGCGGCAGAGACCGCCAGACAGCTCAGGCAGGCGATGGCGCTGCTTGGCAGCATCCAAACCGCTGATGAATTTGACAAAAGCAGGCTGACGGAAGCCGCCGATCTGATCGGGCGGATCATCCGACAGCAGGAAGGAGAGTAACCTATGGCCTTTGAAGGACTCAGCCAGAAACTTTCCGGTGCGCTCTCCAAGCTGACAGGCCGCGGCAAGCTGAGCGAGCAGGTCGTTAAGGAAGCGATGCGCGAGGTGCGCATGGCGCTTCTGGAGGCCGACGTCAACTACCTTGTCGTCAAGGATTTCTGCAAAAAGGTCACCGAGCGCTGCGTTGGTCAGGAAGTGCTGGAAAGCATGTCCCCCGCTCAGCAGGTCTTCAAAATCGTTAACGAAGAGATGACCGCGCTCATGGGCGCCGAGCATGCCAAGCTCACCTGGTCCTCCAGCGTGCCCACCATTTACATGCTGTGCGGCCTGCAGGGCGCAGGTAAGACCACCATGGCTGCCAAGCTTGCCAACTTCCTCAAGAAGACGGGCAAAAAGCCGCTGCTTGCCGCGTGTGACATTTACCGTCCCGCCGCTATCACGCAGCTGCAGGTAGTAGGTAAGCAGGTGGATGTGCCTGTTTACGAGCACGGCACGCAGGATCCTGTCAAGACCGCGCTGGAAGCCATCGAGTACGCACGCGACTACGGCCGCGACGGGCTGATCATCGACACCGCCGCCCGTCTGCACATCGATGAAGCCCTCATGCAGGAGCTGCGCGATGTAAAGGCTGCCGTAAAGCCCCAGGAGATCCTCTTCGTTGTGGACGCCATGACCGGTCAGGACGCGGTCAACGTTGCCAAGAGCTTCAACGAGAACCTCGGCATCGACGGCGTTATCCTCACCAAGCTGGACGGCGATACCCGCGGCGGTGCTGCCCTTTCCATCAAGGCAGTCGTGGGCAAGCCCATCAAGTTCTCCGGTACGGGCGAAAAGCTCAGCGATATCGAGATCTTCCACCCCGACCGTATGGCGGGCCGAATCCTCGGCATGGGCGATATCATGACCCTGGCCGAAAAGGCGCAGGAAGCTTTCGACGGCGAAGAGCTGGACAAGCTTGCCAAGCGCGGCCCCGCTGACCTGACGCTGGAAGATTTCCTTGCGCAGATGCAGCAGATGAAAAAGATGGGCGGTCTGCAGAGCATGCTGAGCATGCTGCCCGGCATCGGCAACAAGCTTGCTGATGTGGAGATCGATGAGGGCGCACTCAAAAAGCCCGAAGCCATCATCCGCAGCATGACTCCCCGCGAACGCCGCAACCCCAACATCCTCAACGCCAGCCGCCGCAAGCGCATTGCCGCCGGCTCCGGCACCACCGTGCAGGACGTAAACGCCTTGATCCGTCAGTTTGAGCAGAGCAAGGAAATGATGAAGAAATTCATGCGTCCCGGCAAGCGCGGCAAGATGCGCATGAGAATGCCGTTCTGATTCCCTTTTCGCCTGTCAATCACCATTATGTGATTTTCAGATATAACCAACAAACCATCCCGCAAAAGCATTAGGAGGAAATGAAAATGTCTGTTAAGATTCGTCTGAAGAGAATGGGTATGAAGAAGATGCCTTTCTACCGTGTTGTTGTTGCCGATGAGCGCGCTCCCCGCGATGGCCGTTTCATCGAAGA
>JAZKYW010000287.1:0-5494 GCA_045612325.1 Candidatus Limiplasma sp.
TTCCTAAGACCGCTTGGCCTCCGACTTAACCTCCTCAGTTTTGGGCAGGATTTCGTTTCGCTGCAAGCCGAGTACACGTACCAGCTGCTGAGAAACGGGAAGCAGTTCATCAAAAGTGGGGATGCTGCCTTCAACGTTATCCAGCAGCCAATCCATGTTCATGATTTCGTCCGCGGTGAGCGTTCTGTCACCGGCGTTGCGTACATTGCCTTCGTTGTCGACCATTCTTGCGAAGAAAGGATCGATATTGCCTTCGATGATGCCGCGGCGCAGGATCTGTGCGAGATGCTTGGAGCCATCGCTCAGATCGGAGTTAAGGGTCACATCGATCGCACCGCTGCTCATACCCCACCAGTAGTTGATGGCCTGAGGGGTTTTATTGTTGGGGGAGATCCAGCCGCCTTCGAAGATCATCTGAATAATGCCTTCGTAGAATTTGCCCCAGTTCCATACGGGAGAAGAGAGGGGAAGCAGCTCACCGTTGCTCTGTACCTTGTAGGTGCCCCATTCCCATGCCCAGAAGGGATCCTCGGTTGCGGCGTCGCGGTTGGAGATGACGCTCACGCCGTCCTCAGCAAGGGACTGAACAGGATTGTCTGGCAGGCAGGACCAGCGAAGCTGGATCTTTGCATCGGGATTGGTCAGTCTTGCGCCGAGCGCAAATGCGTTGATGGAGGCTGCAGTACCGATGATGGGGTAGTTGGCAACATAACCGATGCGGTTGTCGGTCGCCATGGAGCCTGCAATCGCACCCGTGATGAATTTGGCTTCGTAAATACGGCTATAATAGGTTCGTACGCCGGAATAGGGCATGGACAAAGCACAGTTGAGAACTTTGACCTGAGGATAGCGTGCTGCGATTTGACGGCAGGCGGCGATCAAAGGAGGCGTGGTTGCGAAAATAACCTGAGCGCCTTCACTGACGGCGCGCTCCATGACAGCAGCAGGGTCTTCGTCACCGCAAAGATAGGAATTGACGGTTACTTTGTCGCCCATTACATCTTCCAGATGCTTGCGACCGGATTCATGAGCGGCAGTCCAGCTGCTCTGAGCGGGGTCAATAGCATGAATAAAGGCAATGTTGAGATGCGTGATTTTGCCGAAGCTGAGGAAACGGGTCAGACCGGCTTTCTCTTCGGTGGTAGGCTCGGTGCTCAGTGCAATGGCGGAGCCGTTGGCAAAGATGCGGATGTCCGGCCAGGCGAGGGTGAGGCTCTTTTCAAGGTCGCCCTTCTGGATATCGGACAGAGGGTTCATTTCCAGCCATACCATCAGAGCGTCACCGGCGGTGATGTTCAGCTTTTCGGTGTTCATTTCATCGAAAGCTGCCTTGAAACGCCTGAAGCCGTAAAGGAATTCAGAACGTTCATCCTTCGTCCATACGTGGTCGGGCGTATAGCCGAGATGCGCCTGCAGTTTGGCATAGCAGCCCTTGGTGCTGAACATTACGTCATAGATGCCGCTGAGTTCGTAGAAGGAGATAAACTCGTAGTAGACCTGTACGGCTACGTCTTCGGACGGAGTGGGGAGGATACGCGTTACGTGACCCTGAATGCTGGGGGCGTCATAACTCTTGAGTACGCTGACGCGCTTGTTGCCTTCAGTCACGTAGAAACGTCCCATGTATTCATAACAGATGATGGGGTCGGAAACGCCGCCCATGGAAAGGTGGGCTTCGCAAAGGTTGGTCCACTTCATGGCAAATTCAGACGTTGCATCCAGAAGAGGCATGAAGTTGCCGGCAAAAGCGCTTTTGCGGCCGCTGGTGGAGGTGCCTACAATCTGCTCCATGGGAATGTCGACCAGACCAATGGTAACACGGGCGGTCGTGAGGTTTTCGTTCATTACATCGGTGAGCGATTGCTGATAGGGGTACTTGCCGTGGATTACACAATCGCGGTAATATTTCTGGCCCTGCTTAAGGGCGTATGCGTACTGAGCCATTGCTTCCTGTCTGCTCATAAATGCCTCCGAAAAAATCAAATTCGGGATAAATAGGGGAAAGCTATCCTTGGCAATTATACCACAGCAGAGGGGGGAATGCAAAAAGAAACCAAGCAGAACTTGCAATTCATATCGGATTTGGTGTGAAAAATATTGACATGAAAGAAATACGTTTGGTATAATAATTCGTCTTGATTGAAAACTCATCAAGCGTCCGTACTATCCATATGTGTATTCGATTATTCCTATATTTCCGGGAGGCATGATGATTATGGCAGGTACTATTTCTCGTGGCATCAAAGCACCCATCATCCGCGAAGGCGACGACATCGTCAAGATTGTTGCGGATTCCGTTCTGGCTGCAGCCGAACAGGACGGTTTCAAGCTGCACGAAAAAGACGTTATTGCCGTGACCGAAGCAGTAGTCGCGCGTGCCGACGGCAACTATGCTTCTTCCGATCATATTGCTGCTGATGTAAAGGCCAAGCTCGGCGGTGAAACTGTCGGCGTTGTTTTCCCCATCCTCAGCCGTAACCGCTTTGCCATCTGTCTGCGCGGCATCGCCCGCGGCGCCAAGAAGATCGTTCTTGCGCTCAGCTACCCCTCTGACGAAGTAGGCAACCATCTCTTCGACGAGGACCTGCTGGATGCCAGCGGCGTTAATCCCTACACCGATGTCCTGTCTCTTGACGAGTACCGCAAGGCTTTCGGTTATGTGAAGCATCCCTTCACCGGCGTTGACTACGTTGATTACTACAAGAAGCTGATTGAAGAAGAAGGCGCTGAGGCCGAGATCATCTTCACCAATCACGCTGACGCCATTGTCAACTACACCAAGAACGTTATCTGCTGTGATATCCACACCCGTGAGCGTTCCAAGCGTCGCATCATTGCCAAGGGCGGCGAAAAGGTACTGACTCTGGCTGATATCCTCAACGCTCCTGTTGACGGTTCCGGCTATAACACCAACTACGGCCTGTACGGTTCCAACAAGGCTACCGAAAACACCGTAAAGCTCTTCCCCAAGAATGCTCAGGAAGTTGCCGAGAAGATCCAGCAGGAAATTCTTGCCCGCACCGGTGTTAAGGTTGAAGCCATGGTTTACGGCGACGGCGCTTTCAAGGATCCCGTAGGCAAGATCTGGGAGCTGGCTGACCCGGTTGTCGGCGCCGGCTACACCGAAGGTCTGATCGGTCTGCCCAACGAGCTCAAGCTCAAGTACCTCGCTGACAACGATTTCGCCGACCTGAGCGGCGAAGCTCTTGCCGATGCCATCAAGGCTCGCATCAAGGAGAAGGAAGGCGACCTGAAGGGCCAGATGGTTTCCGAAGGCACCACTCCCCGCCGCCTGACCGACCTCATCGGTTCTCTGAGCGACCTTACCAGCGGCAGCGGTGACAAGGGCACTCCCATCGTTCTGATCCAGAACTACTTCAACAACTACGCTAACTAAGCGTTTGATCAAACGCCCCGAGTTGTAAGGCTCGGGGCGTTTTTGAATATCCAAATACGAAATATACAAAGATTATTTATAGATAATCACAGGTTTTTACATATGTCCTCGATTGAGGATTGCTTTCAGGCGTGATATAATATATCTGGTAACTTAGGTATCGTTTACAACATGGTGTTTTTGCAGCTTTTGCTTAGCACCAAAAGCCGCAAAGCAGATATGAACCTTGCCCGCTATCCTACGATTGAGGAGAACTGATGACATGAAGCACGAGAAATTCCATTATCAATCCCTGTGTGAAATTTCCGCCAAGGCCGAGGAACTGAACGCTTTCCTGCCTCTTAACGCTGATACTGCGCCGCTGTTTCAGCCGCTGAATATCGGCTCCTGCGTCAGCGCCAACCGCATTGCTCTGCAGCCCATGGAAGGTACTGACGGCCTTGAGGACGGCACTCCCGGTGAACTTACCTGGAGACGGTATGAACGTTTTGCCCGCGGCGGCGCCGGTTTGATTTGGTTTGAGGCTGTTGCCACCGTACCCGAAGGCCGTGCCAGCGCTCATCAGCTCCGTCTGACCGAAGATAATCTGGATGAATATAAGCGCCTTGTAGAGCACATCAAAGAAACCGGCATGAAGAACAACGGCTACGAGCCTGTGATCGTTATGCAGGCTACCAACAGCGGCCGTTATTCCAAGCCTACCGGTGTGCCTGATCCGTTGATCGCATACCACTGCCCCCCGCTTGAAGATCCCATTCTGGATGACAGCCACATTCTTTCCGATGACCAGCTCAAGCGTTATACCGATGCTTACGAAAATGCCGCCGTACTTGCCAGAAAGGCTGGCTTTGACGGTTTGGATGTAAAGTGCTGCCATCGTTATCTCGCCTGCGAGCTTCTGAGCGCCTATACCCGTCCCGGTATGTATGGCGGCAGCTATGAAAACCGTACCCGCTTCCTCAAGGATGCCTTCCGTGCTGCCAAGGCCGGTATCGGTGATGGCTTCCTTACCAGCCGTATGAATGCCTATGACGGCTTTGCCTATCCCTACGGTTTCGGTGTAAAGGAAGGCGCTCTTGATGTTGACCTTACCGAGCCCCTGCGCCTTATCGGCGAACTGAAGGATGAGTTCGATATTCCGCTGCTGAATATCACCATGGGCAATCCTTACAAGAATCCCCATGTGAACAGACCCTACGACAACGGAAACTATGTTCCCG
Organism: Candidatus Limiplasma sp.; assembly: GCA_045612325.1. GTDB lineage: Bacteria > Bacillota > Clostridia > Christensenellales > Aristaeellaceae > Limiplasma. The sequence goes on from JAZKYW010000287.1 coordinate 4,618, forward strand.
AAGAGCATCCCATCGAGGGCCTGGGCCGCATGATGAAGGGCCTTTCCACCATTCAGCATGCCTATCCCGATCTTCCCATTCTGGGCAGCGCTTTCTCTTATCTGCGCCGTTTCTCTCCTGCGCTGGCTTCCGGCATGGTTTCCGGCGGTCACTGCACCATGGCCGGTTTTGGCCGTCTGGCTTTTGCCAATCCCGATTTTGTCAACCAGCTGCGTGAGAAGGGCGCCATCGATAAGGTGTGCGTAACCTGCGGCGGCTGTGCACAGCTGCTGCGTGCCGGCATTGCTGCAGGCTGCATCGTTCACGATCGTGAGGTGTACAAGCTGTGAAAGTAGCGTTTGTAAGCGGCGCAACCCGAGGCATCGGTCGCGCCATCGCCGACAGACTTCATGAGCGCGGATATCAGGTGCTTTATTCCGGCACCCGTCCCGAACGCCCCGCTGACCTGCCCGAAGACAGGGATTATATCGCCTGTAACATTGCCGATGCCGAACAGCGCAACGCTGCTTTTGAGCATATCCGCAACCGTTACGGTCGTCTTGACGTGCTTGTCAATAATGCGGGTGTTGCTCCTCTCGTCAGGCAGGATATTCTGCAGATGACGGAAGAAAGCTTTGACCGCGTGCTGGATATCAACCTCAAAGGCACGATGTTCATGTGCCAGCAGGCAGCAAATTATATGATCTCCCAGAAGGAAAGCTGGGATAAAGTCACTCCTCGCATAGTAAACATCGGCAGCATTTCTGCTTACACCTCCAGCACCGCCCGCGGTGAATACTGCATCAGCAAGGCAGGTCTTGCGATGGTGACTCAGCTGCTGGCTGATCGTCTTGCAGAAGAGGGAATTCCCGTATTCGAAGTTCGTCCCGGCATCATC
>JAZKYW010000288.1:0-8339 GCA_045612325.1 Candidatus Limiplasma sp.
GGCCCCGCCCCTTGGGGGCACGGCTTTTTTCATACTTGCCCGTACCTTTACCGCCGAAGGTCAACCAACGACCTTCGGTTCGCCTGGCGGTGTTTTCTTTCTTGGTGGATGATTGAAAAAGGCCGGCGGTCGGCGAAGGGCCTCCCGACTCGCTTTTTTATGTCACATCGTTCCGCATATCGTAGGGGCGGCTATCAGCCGCCCGCCGCTGTCTGCGCTCCATGAACAAGCTTCCCACACGAACAACTTCCTATTAAAGGCCCAAGCATTCCTTCCCGAGCCTGAGCCAACAAAAACGGTACGCGATAGCCGACGAAGTGTAACCTTGACAAACCGAAGCGGGCAAATGGTACACTCCGCTTGGCGAGGGCGATGGCATCTTTCTTACCCATTCCCACCGTCGCCCTCGCCGTAATGCAAGCATCATTTGCCTGCTGTTTGTCAAGGGCGGCGGAGTGGCTGAGTTGCCGCTATGCAGCGGCTGGCGATTTGTTGCTGCGTACTCTTCCGCTCCGCTCGGGCCAGAGGATCAGGGGGGATTTCGATTCCCCCCCTTAGATCCTCTGGACTCCTTTAATCCCCTTGAAACGACCAGGGGCTGCGGCCCCTGGACCCGGGAAGGAAGAGTATACGCCTTGCCTCCCCTCCGCAGAGGGGAGGGGTAACTCCCTCAGTAACAAAATGATATGCAGCGTAAAAGGTTACCACTCAGTCATCTTCGGTGACAGCTCCCCTTTCACAAGGGTAGCCAAGTTGATTACCAGGGGTCCAGGGGTTTACCCCTGGTCGTTTTAAGGGGGGTATGGGATCCCTAAGGGCACCTGCGGTGGGCGAATGTACCGGAACAACAGAAGCCCGAAGGGCAGGGGGGGAATCGAAATCCCCCCTCCTCCTTTATGCCTTAGCGGAGCGGGTGCCTTTACAGCACAAGCAGCTTCAAGGAAGTAAGCGGGCGGATGCTATCCGCCCCTACATTGCATGCTAACTGCCTCTCCATCCCCCAAAAACAAAAATCCCCCCATCCCGCAAAAATGCGGGACAGGGGGGAAAGCTTTCAGGGGTGAACCTGACTTACTTTACAAAGTTGGCAGCCTCGGTGCCGGCGATACGGCCGAAGACAACGATGTCGGAAACGGCATTGCCGCCCAGACGGTTGGCGCCGTGAACACCACCGGTGACCTCACCGGCAGCGTACAGGCCGGGGATGGCGGTGCCTTCAGCGGTGAGAACTTCGGTCTTTTCGTTGATCTTCAGACCGCCCATGGTGTGGTGGATACCGGCGGTAACCTTGATGCCGTAGAAGGGAGCGGTATCAAGGGGATTGGCGAAGCTGGTGCGGCCGAACTCAGCGTCGGTCTTGGCAGCAACGTTGGCATTCCATGCTTCCATGGTGGCGGGGAAGTTGGCAGCGTGAACGCCCATGGCGTTGGCCAGCTCTTCGTAGGTAGCGCCGGAAACGGTCAGGCCCTTGGTGATGTAGCCGGCGATAACGCTGGAGGCGTCGACCATCTTCTGGTCAACGATCAGCCAGCTGTAGGAGCCGGTCTGAGCGATCTCAGCAGCGGAAACAACGTCACGGGTGCCGACTTCGTCGATGAAGCGCTTGCCCTCGGCGTTTACGAGGATGGCGCCGTCGCCGCGCAGGCCTTCGGTGATGAGGGCGGCGGTGTCAGCCTGAACAGTGGGGTGGATCTGGATCTGATCCAGGTCAACAGTGGCAGCGCCAACGGCAACAGCCATGTCGATGCCCTGACCCTTGAGGCCGGCAGCGTTGGTGGTCATGAAGCCTTCCAGAGAGGGGTTCAGCTCGGCAACCATCTCGAGGTTGGCGCCGAAGCCGCCGGTGGCCAGCACAACAGCCTGAGCGTTGATGGTCACATTGGCGCCGTCAGCGGTCACAGCCTTGATGCCGGCAACCTTGCCGTCAGCCATAACGATCTCGGTAGCGGTGGTCTCGAACAGGATCTGGATGCCGCGGTCGGTGACATTCTTCTCCAGGATGGGTACGATGTAGGAGCCGACGGAAACGGTCTTGCCCTCGGCGTTCACAGGGCGGTGGATACGCTTAACGGAAGCGCCGCCGAAGGAACCAACGCTGGTGAGGTCAGCGCCGATGGAGGACAGCCATTCGATGCCGCTCTCGGTGCCTTCAACCATGGTCTTAACGAGGGTCACGTCGTTGATGCCCTTGCCGCCGATGATGGTATCCAGCTGCATGAGCTCCTTGGAGTCAAAGTAGCCAACGGGGTTGGCCTGATACTCTTCCCACTGAGCCTTGACGGTGTTGGCCAGCTCAACGATGGCAGCATTGTCAGCCCAGGTGGTCTCGATGGAAGCAAGGGTCTTTTCCAGACCGGCCTGCTCGCCGAAGGTGTTGCCATCCTGCAGGGCAGTCTTGGCAGCGTTCATGCCGCCGGTGGCGCGTACGGTGTTGCCGCCGACCATGGGCTGGCTTTCGACGATGATAACGGTCTTGCCGGCGTCGGCAGCGGTGATGGCAGCGCTCATACCGGCGCCGCCGGCACCGATAACGATCACGTCAGCGGTGTACTCCTGGTCTTCAGCCTCACCCTTTTCGATGGCTACGTTGTAGTCCTCGGGGTTGAGGCCGGCAGCGGTCAGGGCAGCCTTGACGGCTTCGATGATCGCGTTGGAGGTGATGGTGGCGGTGGCGACAGCGTCCACGGCGATAGAGCCGGTGGCAGCGATCTCAGCGGGCAGCTTTTCGATGGCCACAGAGCCGATGCCCTGGGTCTCGGAAGCGCCTTCGGCGGTCACGTTGGTGATCACGCCTTCGGTCAGGGTAACGGTGACGGATACTTCGCCGCCGAAGCCCTGAGCAGTGCCGGTGAACTCACCGGATACAGTGTCGGCATAGGCAACGGATGCAACGAGCATCATCAGAGCCATGACGATTGCAGCAATGCGAGTCTTCATGTTGTTTTTCCTCCCATAAGGATTGATAGTTTTTTGACCGTCGTACAGTATACCACACCACATCTCATGTGCAAATTATCAAAAGGGATATTGGGGTATATCTTTCTTGATAACCCTCCCTGTGCACTTGACATTGCCGTGTGCAAAAGCGTAAACTACATATTAGATGTTTTTTGGATACACAGCAAAGGAGGTACCTCTCCATGCGAAAGCAGCGTCATTATGAAATGGATATGACCAACGGCCCCCTGCTTGGCAAAATCATTCGCTTTGCGGTGCCGTTGATTTTTACGGGCATTCTGCAATTGCTCTACAACGCGGCGGATGTTATTGTGGTAGGCCGCTTTGCGGGCTCCACGGCGCTGGCGGCAGTCAGCTCTACGGGCTCGCTCACGGGTCTCATCATCAACTTCTTCATGGGCTTCTCCCTCGGCGCGAGCGTGCTGGTGGCGCAGGCGTACGGCGCGGGCGACCATAAGCGCATCAGCGACGCCATCCACACATCCATCGTGGTGGCGTTCATCTGCGGCGTTGTGGTAAGCGTGCTGGGCATCGTGTTCGGACGTCCCCTGCTTGAGCTGATGGACAGCCCTGCGGACGTGATCGACCAGTCCACGCTGTACATCACCATTATTTTTGCCGGCTCCATTTTCAACCTTGTGTTCAACTTCGGCGCTGCTATCCTGCGCGCCGTGGGCGATACCAAGCGACCCATGTACTACCTCATCCTCAGCGGCCTTGTCAATGTGGTGCTCAACCTGATCTTCGTTGTATTTTTCCACATGGGCGTTGCAGGTGTTGCGCTTGCCACCGTTGCCAGCCAGGTCATGAGCTGCATTCTGGTCATTCTGTGCCTGCTGCGCAGCCATACCGCTATCCGTCTGGAAGTGCGCAAGCTGAAGATCAACCCGCAGATGGCTGTGAAGCTGCTCAAGATCGGCCTGCCAGCAGGCCTGCAGAGCGCCATGTTCTCCATCTCCAACATGCTCATCCAGTCCTCCGTCAACTCCTTCGGCTCTGCCGTCATGGCAGGCAACGGCGCTGCCAGCAATATCGAAGGCTTCGTCTACACCGCCATGAACGCCATGTACACCGCCTGCCTCACCTTCACCAGCCAGAATGTGGGCGCGCGCAAGCCTGAGCGCATCGGCCGCATCATGATGCTGTGCCAGATGTGCGTTGCCACCGTTGGCATCACCATGGGCATTATCGAGATCACCTTCGCCGAGCAGCTCATCGGTATCTACTCCACCGACCCCAACGTGATCCAGATGGGCGTGCTGCGCTCCAGCGTCATGGCCCTGCCGTACTTCCTCTGCGGTATGATGGACGTCATGGTCGGCGGCCTGCGCGGCATGGGCAACAGCTTCGTGCCCATGATCATTTCCATTGTCGGCGTTTGCGTGTTCCGCGTTGGCTGGGTCTATACCGTTTTCGCCGCCAACCGTACGCTGCCCACCCTGTACATGTCCTACCCCGTCAGCTGGACCATCACCGGTCTGTCGCACTTCGTCTGCTTCCTCATTGTAAAGAAGAAACTGACCAGGCGCATCCAAGGCGAACTGGCTGTGGAGAGGGTTTGACGGGGGTTGCCTCCGGCGGGCCGGGGAGGCTCCGACGCCCGCAACCTCAATGTCGCGGAGGCTGCTGCCGCAACCACCGCTCGTTTCGGTTGATCTCCTCCGGGTCGCTTAGCCCCTTCGGGGCTAGTGCCCACCGGGCACACGCTTCCCTCCGTCGTCCCCGGCGCCCCTCCGCTTAAGGGACTTCGTCCCTTAAGAATCCCATTATCAAAGCCGCAAGCTGTTGCTTGCGGCTTTATTGTTTGTAATTAAAAGATTATGCATAAAAGAATGGAGAGCATCAGCACAGGAGACACGATTGTCATCAGACACCCCATACAGGTTGGCGGATTCTTAAGCGTTTTGTACGGACGGTTGATGGCTGCGCGTGTGCGCTGATACTTACCGTACGCGCCGCCTGTGAGGGCATTCATCGCCTTGCGCTTTCGTCCTGATTTGGTGGTGGGGATGCCTGTTGCTTTGGCGATGCGGCGTTTGACTTTGGTAATGCCCAGCGCCGTTTTGAGGCTGGGTTTGCGTCTGCGGATCAGCTTCATGGGTCGGTTCTCCTTGATGCGTTGAGTCAGCCGACATCGCTATACCATCAAAGGTCCACGGGCAGGTCGCTGTCGGCGAAGGGGTCGTCGCCTTCACCGGGCAGAACTGCGGAAGGCTCCAGCCTGCGGGTGGGAGCGATGGGCAGCTCCTCAAAATCCTTCGGGGGCTCGATGATGTGGATATCCAGCCCCGCATCTGAGAAGGTGAGGTTAGCCACCACGCCGGGACGGGTGAGGGCGAGCACTTCGGTGCTGCTGTTGCGTGCGCGGCGGGCAAAATCCACTGCGACCTCATCGCGGTCCTGCCAGTGCATGGGGATGAACACGCGGGGCTTCATGGTGAGCACAAAGTGATTGGCGCCCGCATCGTAGAGCATGCCCTGACGGGGGTCGACGGGGAACATCGCCACATCGATATGCTCCTGACGGATGGGCTCGGTGGCCTGATAGAAGGCGCGTTCCGCGGCCTCGATCTCGCGCAGGGTGCTTTCCTGACGCCAATGCCACAGGTTCAGATCGCCCGCGTGGAAAATGTTGAGGCCGTAGGCCTCCACCAGAAATGCTACGCCCAGATCGGTGGATTCAAATGCCTTGACGGATACATGCTCGTTCAGACGGCGGATCTGCCCCGGGTGTACGCGCCTGCCGCGCGTGCCGATGGGCATATCGCCCGATACGACATAGGTAACAGGCAAGCCCGCCTTTTCCCACAGGTACACTACGGGGTCCAGATGATCGGGATGCGCATGGCTGATGAACACATAGATCTTTTCAAAAGCGGAAAGAAACTTTGTGTTGATGCGGCCTACCTCCGAAAGCGAGCGATTCTCGCCTTCCCAGTAGTCGAAAACCAGCAGCGTACCACCCACCTGCACCGAAAATCCGCTGTGGTAGTGGTAGATGATTTTGAGCTGTTTTTCCATGATGACAATGCCTCCGTCTGTTCGTTTAATTGCATAACAACCGCCATCTCGCTGTTACAAAAACAAAACCCTGTTTTCAGGCCGCCTGTCACACGGTTTCCTGATATTCAATTGAATTTTCCTCTCGTTTCAAACGTTTGTAGTATAGCATGCCTACCTGTAGGTGTCAACAAAACGTCAAGAAAATTGAAATATTATCCCAATGTTTTCGACATATTTTGTTTATATTGTGGAAAAAGTGGAGCGGAATCAAAGATTTTAGAAGCTTTCGAATTGCAAAGTGGGGGAATTTGCCGAAAAAATGGGGGTCTCACATCTTTTTATCAAGAAAGAGAACTAACCATAGACGCACAAAATTGCCTTCTGCAAAACAACTGCAACAAACGCCTACCATATCCATTCCATATCCCCCTCAAAAACGACCGAGACTGGAGAATGCAGCTGAATACGTACTGAAGGGCTAGTCCCATTTTCCCCTTGAAACACTGAAGACGTTATCACTCCCTTTTGCTTACGCCCCCCACAAAAGAAAAAACTCCGCCTCCTCGGTCTGACCGAAGAAGGCGGAGTTTTCATTTACCCAACCACTGCAAGCGCCTGCATCAGCGTATCCACGCCGATAAGCTTGACGCCTTCGATGGGCGGTATCTTTTTCAAATTCTGTTTGGGCAAAACGATTTCGGTAAAGCCGAGCCTTACGCATTCGGCTACGCGGCGCTCGGCCTGCGCAACGGGACGTACCTCGCCGCAAAGACCAACCTCGCCCATCACGCTGAGATTGCCCGAGAGGGTAAACCCAAGCAGGCTGGAGGCTACAGCCACGCAAACGGCAAGGTCGGCGGCGGGGTCGCTGAGGGCAAGGCCGCCTGCAACGTTGACGTATACATCCTGGTCAAACAGCTTTTTGCCCGCGCGCTTTTCCATCACGGCAAGCAGCAGCGCCACACGGCTGCTGTCCATACCGCCGACGGTGCGCTTGGGCACGGTGTAAAAGCTCTTGGAGGCCAGCGCCTGCAGGTCGCACAGAATGGGACGGCTGCCCTGCAGGGTGCAAAAGACCACGCTGCCGCTTGCGCCGCGGGCGCGCTGGCTGAGCAGGCTTTCGGAGGGATTGGCAACGGGTGTCATGCCCTCGGCACGCATTTCAAATACGCCCAGCTCGTTGACGCTGCCGAAGCGGTTTTTGACGGCGCGCAGCAGACGGTATTCGTGCTGGCGGGCGCCTTCAAAGTACAAAACGGCGTCCACCATGTGCTCAAGAATGCGCGGGCCTGCAAGAGAACCTTCCTTGGTGACGTGACCGACGATGAATACGCTGGTGCCGCTTTCCTTGGCATATCGCACGATGGCGCCCGCAGACTGGCGTACCTGCGATACGCTGCCGGGGGCGGACGCGCTGTCCTCGGAAACCATGGTCTGGATGGAGTCGATGATGAGCACGTCGGGCTGCATGGCAAGGCACTTTTCCAGAATGGTTTCCACATCGTTTTCGGGCAGCACATACAGCCTGTCCTGACGCACGCCGATGCGCACGGCGCGCATTTTGATCTGCTGCGCGCTTTCCTCGCCGCTGACGTAAAGCACCTTCATGTTTTCGGACAGGCTGGCAGCCGTCTGTAAAAGCAGGGTGGATTTGCCGATGCCCGGGTCGCCGCCGATGAGAATGGCGCTGCCGGGCACAAGGCCGCCGCCCAGTACGCGGTCAAGCTCCTCGTTGCCGGTGGTGGGGCGGGGCTCGTGCTTTTCCTCGATTTGAGAAAGCGGCAGCGCTTCCGCCTTGCGGGTATTCTGATATTTGGCAGCCTTTTCGGCGGTTTTGCTTATGAGCACAGGCGCGGCTTTTCGCTCTTCAAAAGTGTTCCATTCGCCGCAGTCGGGGCAGCAGCCCAGCCAGCGGGCGGTCTCGTAGCCGCAGGATGCGCATATGTAAACGGTCTTTTCTTTGGCCAAGGGTATGCTCCTGTTCTGCCGCAGCCATCAGTCTGCGGCTCAAATGTGGTCATAGAAAGTATACCACAAATCCCGCCGCTGGGAAGAATGCGCATACATTTTTTCACCACGCTTCAAAAGCGAATGTTTCTGGTTGACAAACGGAGAATGTACGTATATTATCTGTAATATGGCGGGATATCGCCATATTCAAGCATTTTCAAGGGGGCTTGTCACATGCCTAATCCGGATGAAATTTTTGGCGCATATGTGTTTGATGATACCATGATGCAGAAGCGTCTGCCCAAGGAGACCTACAAAGCCCTCAAACGCACCATGGAGCAAGGCCGCTCACTGGATCCTGCCGTGGCGGGCGTGGTTGCCAACGCCATGAAGGACTGGGCGCTGGAAATGGGCGCGACCCATTACAC
>JAZKYW010000289.1:0-2672 GCA_045612325.1 Candidatus Limiplasma sp.
AAACATCCCCGCCGCCCTGAAAGGGCGGCGGGTTCGGGGTCAAGGGGCACTGCCCCTTGCGGGGTGCAGGGGCAGCGCCCCTGCTTAAGTCAAAATCTTGCGGAAGTCAGAGTCAGTCTTGGGATAGACGAGGAAGCTGCGTACGTTGAGGTGGACTTTCTTGCCCGCGACCACGTTTTTGCTCTCGTTGGGGTTGGAGATGACGCGCACTTCTGCGCCGTCAAGGTCGATGCGGCAGTCATCCACATCACCCAGATAGAAGTGAGTCTTGACCATGCCGTGGAGCTGACCTTCGCCTTCTTCGGCGTAAACGATGTTTTCGGGACGGATGCCCACGATGACCTCGCCCTTTTCGGGGCCGTCATAGGGCAGCTTCTGTCCGCAGCCGTTGAGGGTGATGGCTCCGTTTTCGGCAACGCCTTCCACAAATTCGATCTTGCCTACGAAATCGGCAACGAAGGGGTTGGCGGGCTGGGTGTAAATCTCGCGCGGAGAACCCACCTGCTGGATGATGCCGCGGTTGATGACCACAATGCGGTCGCTCATGGCCATGGCTTCGGTCTGGTCGTGGGTAACGTACATGACGGTGATGCCGTATTCGCGCTGGATCTCCTTGATCTCAAAGCGCATGGATTCGCGCAGCTTGGCGTCAAGGTTGGACAGGGGCTCATCCAGCAGCAGCAGGGCAGGCTCGGCAACAAGAGCGCGGGCAAGGGCAACGCGCTGCTGCTGACCGCCCGACAGCTGGCTGGGGATGCGGCCGGCATACTGGGTCAGATGCACGGCAGCCAGCACGCGGTCAACCTTTTGCTTGATCACGGCTTTATCCACCTTTTTGATGGTGAGCGGATAAGCCACGTTTTCGTACACGGTCATGTGCGGCCATACGGCATAGGACTGGAACACCATGCCGATATCGCGCTTTTCGGGCGGCAGAAATACTTTGTCGCTGGATACGACCTTGTCATCAAAGATGACCGTGCCCGACGTGGGCTTTTCAAAGCCCGCGATGATGCGCAGCATCGTGGTTTTGCCGCAGCCGGAGGGGCCCAGCAGGGTGACAAATTCGCCGTTTTCAAATACCGCATCAAAGTTTTCCAGTACCACGGTGGGGCCGAAGGCTTTGGTTACGTTTTGAATGGTTACACTGGACATAGATCATTTCTCCCCTATCTTTGCATCAAATGGAGAATTCGCCCTTGGTGAGCTTGTTGAGCAGGAAGTTGATGGCCACAACGATGAGCAGGATGCCAAACGCCATGGCGCTTGCCTGCTGCTGGCTGGTGAAGGTCCAGTACTCGTAGAGCTGGAAGCCGATGGTCTTGGTGCTGTTGGAGTACAAAAGCGCCGTCATGGACAGCTCGTAGAAGCTGGGAATGAAGATGAGGAACCAGCCTGCCGCGATGGAGGGGAAGATGAGCGGGCCGGTGATCTTGAACATGGTCCTGAACCAGCTTGCGCCGCTGATCTGAGAGCATTCCTCCAGCGATACGTGGATCTGGCTCATGGCGGATACCACGGTGCGCATGCCCATCATCAGGTATTTGATGAGGTAGGCAACGATCATGATATAGGCGGTGTTGTAGATGTTGATGCCAAAGTCGCCCTTCATGGTCATGATCAGGCCCAGCGCGATCACAACAGAGGGCGTGCCGCTGCCCAGCGTGATCAGGAAATCAGGGATCTTTTTGCCGCGGATGCGGGTACGCTGCAGCAGGTAGCTCATGGTGCAGGCCACCACAATGCCCACCGTAGCCGTAACAGCACCGAAGATCAGGCTGTTCTTGAGGCAGTCGAGCGTTTCACTGCGGGTGAAGATGGTTGCCCAGTGGCCCAGCGTCAGGTTGCCGGGCGCCCACAGCTGCTTGCCAAGGTCCACCTTGAAGGACGTGAAGAGGATGGTGGCAAAGGGCACCAGGATCACGATGACGGCAAACAGGCTAACCAGCGCGGTCAGCGGGATGCGCCACTTGCCCAGGTCAACGATGTTGGGGCGGGTGGATTTGCCCGATACGGTGATGTACTGTTTTTTGGCGATGACAAAGTCGGAGATGTAGAGCACAACGATGGCGATGAGCATGAGGAACACGGACAGGCCCGTTGCATCGCTCAGGCCCTGTGCGCCGATGCCGTTGTACTCAATGATGCGCGTGGTGACCGTATGCACCTTGCCCGGTGCGCCGATGATGGAGGGGATGCCGTAGCAGCTGGCGGCGCAAACGAACACCAGCAGCGCGCCCGCGATGAGGGAAGGCGTCATCATGGGCAGGGTGATCTTGAATACCGTCTTGATGGGCGATGCGCCGCTGATGCGGCTGGCTTCCTCAAGGGAGGGGTCCATCTTTTCCATCGCGCGGCTGATGGTGATAAAGGCGTAGGGATAGTAGAAGGTGGTCAGCACCCAGATCATGCCGCCCAGAGAGTAGATGTTGAGCGGGCCGGGCGCATCAGCAAGATTGAAGATGGCGCGCAGGATCTGGTTGATGGTGCCAACGTTGGGGTTGAGCAGGCGCAGCCATGCCATGGCGCCCAGATACGGCGGCACCATGTAGGTAAGCACGAAGAGGCTGCGGAAGAACTTTTTGCCAAACAGATTGGTACGGCCCACCAGCCATGCCAGCGGGAAGGCAAGCAGCGTGCCCAGCACCATGGTGGCAGCGGCGGCGATGAGG
>JAZKYW010000290.1:0-2701 GCA_045612325.1 Candidatus Limiplasma sp.
AGGGGAAACCATGAAGTTTACCAAGATGGAAGGCCTTGGCAACGATTACGTATATATCAACGCCTTTGAAGAAAAGGTCGAAAATCCTTCCGCGCTGGCGGTAGAGATGAGCCGCTATCATTTTGGCTGCGGCTCGGACGGGCTTATTTTGATCAAGCCCAGCGAAGTTGCCGATTTTTGCATGGAGATGTACAACAATGACGGCTCCTATTCCGAGATGTGCGGCAACGGCATCCGCTGTGTGGCCAAATACTGCCATGACCGCGGCCTGACCGACAAGACGGAATTTACCATCGAAAGCGGCGGAAAAATCAAGGTGATGCATCTCAACCTGCGTGAGGACGGCACCACCGAGAGCGTGCGCGTGGACATGGGCGTGCCTGAGCTTGACGGTGAAAAAATCCCTTCTCTGGCGAAGGGCAGTCCTGTTATCGGTCATGAGCTGGAGGCAAACGGCAACCGCTATGCCTTTACGTTGGTCAACATGGGCAATCCCCACGCGGTGACCTTTGTGGCTGACCCCGACTTTGCGCCTGTAACGGTCGACGGCCCTGTGCTGGAGCGTCATGCGTTCTTCCCTGCAAAGGCCAATATCGAGTTTGTGCAAATCATCGACCGCACCCATGCCCGCATGCGCGTGTGGGAGCGCGGCACGGGCGAGACCATGGCCTGCGGCACGGGCGCGTGCGCGGTGCTTGTGGCCTGTGCGCTCAACGGCTATTGCGAGCGCGAGGCGGATATCGACCTGCCCGGCGGCACGCTGCACATTGAATGGAGCGAAACGGACGGACATGTGTATATGACCGGTCCTGCCGCGTTTGTTTATGACGGTGTGTGGCTGAAATAATTGTATCGGTTTTCAAACGCCGGGGTGCATGGTGCGCCCCGGCGTTTTTTCGACATTGACAGTTCCATCCAAGGTCAAGTATAATGAAAAGTACTGTGCGGGAGTCTGCCCTTTCGCACGGAACGCGAAAGGAGGCGCCTGCATGCAGACCGTTGCGCTCAAACCCGGACGCGCAGAGTGGACGGCAATGAGTGTAGGCTTGTTTCTCCTGTGCGTGCTGATGCTTTCCGTACCTGTGCTTTGTCTGCCGCTGGCAGTGGCCTCGCCGCTTCTGGCCTGTCCGCTGGCGGAGCGTGAGAAAGAAAAATGGCTGGCGTGGCTGTCGGTCATTGTGCCTGCGGCCTCGTCTCTGGCAGCGGGATATGATACGCTGTATGCCGTCAGCCTGATTTTGCCGGGCCTTGTACCCATGCTCATCACCCGATTGCTCCCCATGCCCAAACGTCCGGGCGCAAAGGGAATGCTCATTTATCTTGCGGCAGTTACCTTGAGCGCGCTGGTCGCCGTGGCTGCGGCGGGCTATGCGCTGGGCGGGCCTTTGCAGGTGAAACTGGCGGAGGCTGTGACGGATTGGGTAGCACGCTCCGAAAGAAAGAATGAGCTTTTGCGCCGCCTGGCGCTTGCGGGCATCATCACCCTGCCCGACGGTTATGACCTGATGGGCGAATCGGGACGGCTTTTGCAGGCCGAGCATGCCCGTCAGATGCTGATGTCGCTGAAACTGAGCGCGGAAATGCTGGTCGCGGGCTATCTGCCATCCATATTTATGCAAGTCTGCATGACGGTTGGCCTGTTCATTCCTCTCAGGCTGGAAAGAGCAAACGGCGTGCTGCTGGTTGTAGAGACCAAAACGCCCGCACAGAAGCAGACCCGCGTGGTCGCTCCGCCGAGTTTTCGTCTGCTCACGCTGCCGCCCAACCTGCGCAGGCTGTGGCTGGGCATGGCGCTGGGCGGAATACTGCTTCTGTTGTCCGAAACGGATGTGCTCATCACCATGGGTCAGGTGTGCGTTGCGGCGGCTCAAACAGTGGGCTGCCTGCTGGGCGCGGCTGTGGTGGTGTTCATGTATACCAAAAATGATCCCGAACGCAGGGTGACGGGCGGCGTGTTTGCCGCTTTGCTGCTGCTGTTTGCGCCGGGGTTGATGCTGGCAGTCGGCATTGCCGATCAGATATTTCATTTACGTACCCCTCAGGCTCATAAGCCGGGTCGAACTAAAGGAGGAAAACAACAATGAAGGTTATTTTGCTGTGTGATGTAAAGGGTTCCGGTAAGAAGGATGACGTGATCAACGTATCCGACGGCTACGCCCGCAATTTCCTGTTCCCCAAGAAGTGGGCCGTGGAAGCCACTCCCGGCGCCGTGAAGGAGATCGAGCGCAAGCGCGCCAACGAAGAAAAGCTGGAGCGCGAACGCCGCGCCGCTGCCGAAGCCCTTGCCAAGCAGCTCAAGGATAAGGTGATCACCCTCAAGGTCAAGTGCGGCGCTCAGGGCCGTCTCTACGGCCGTATCACCAGCGCCGAGATCGCTGCTGCCCTCAAGGAACAGCACGGCGTGGAAGTAGACAAGCGCAAGGTAGAGTGCGATGACATCCGTCAGGTGGGCGAGACCCCCGTTACCGTCATCCTCTACACCGGCGTCAAGGCGCCCATGAAGGTACAGGTGGAATCCCTGTAATCCAAGCCGTTTTTTCGGCACCATCAAACAGAAGGGAGTAAGCGCGTTATGGAAGTCAGCCTGAACGATCAGCAGATCCTGGCAGCTTTGCCGCCCAGCAGTCTGGATGCGGAGCGCTCCGTACTTGGCGCGGTAATGCAGGACACGGGCGCGGCAAACCTTGCGTTTGAAACCCTT
>JAZKYW010000291.1:0-1969 GCA_045612325.1 Candidatus Limiplasma sp.
CTTCAAATCCAGCAATTGCTTGGTCAGCGCAAAGGCACGTTGAGTCTCCTGTGCGCGTTCTTCGTCGGGAAGATTGGGAAGGCTCTTCTGGATCATGTCCAGTTCGCGCTCCAGACGCTCCTTGCGCATTTTCTTTACGCAATCCCGCGCCATTTTCATCAGACCTTCATCGTCCATCTCAGTGTTGATGCTGAGGATGTCGCCTACAGCGGCACGCCCTGCCTCGTCCACCTGCTGCTCCATCAAAGAAGCGGGAGATTCGCCTGCTGCAAGCGCTTCGCAAAGACCGCGCAGAACAGGATCTTCAAACTCGTTGGGGTCGACGATGTCGAGGGGGAGACGGCCTGTTGCCAGCACTGCCAGAAGCGTGCGGGCGTTCCAGTCTGTTTTGGATGCGGATGCAGCTTTGCGGGCAAAACTCTCGCGTTTGGGCACGGGCGTTTTGGGGGCAGGCTGTTCGGTCACGCCGATCTGCCGCATCAGTACCTCACGGGAGAAGCCTGTTTCGAGAGAAAGACGTCTCACGTGGTTTTCCAGTTCTACCGGCTCTTTGACATTTTTAAGGAAGGAAGCACAGGCTTTTGCGTAAGCCGTACGGCCTTCCTCGGTGCTCATGTCCTGCAGCTCTTTCTGGCGGAGCATGCGGTACTGTACGCCGGAGATGGGTTTGAGGGAATGGAAAGCATCCACACCCTCCTGGCGGATAAATTCATCAGGATCAAGTCCGCCGGGGAAATCGAGCACTCTCACAGGCACATTTTCCGCCTCAAGCACTTCAAGACCGCGCAGAATGGCCTTCTGGCCAGCCCGGTCACCATCATAGGCGATGTGTACTTCGGGCGCAAAGCGGTGCAAAAGTCGTGCCTGTTCGGGCGTGAGTGCGGTGCCGAGCGTGGCGGCAACACCTTCAATGCCAAATTGGGAAAGTGCTACTACGTCCATGTATCCTTCCACCAGAATCACTCGTGTCAGCCCTTTGGCTTTGCGCAGCAGATTGGCTGCAAAAACGGTGTACCGTTTGTTGAAGGCCGGAGTGTCCGATGTGTTGAGATACTTGGGCATTACATCGCCCATGGCTCGTCCGCCGAAGCCGAGGACATTGCCATAAGCGTCGATGATGGGGAACATTGCGCGGTTGCGGAACATGTCAAAACTGCGGTTTTCGCGTTTGAGCATCAATCCTGCCTGAATGAGTTCGTCTTCGGTAAAGCCTTCTTTCATCAGCTGACGGCCGATGGTGGCAGAGGGCAGTGCGGCACCTATGCCAAACCGGCGGATGACCGAATCGGAAAGTCCGCGCTTTTGGAGGTATTCCAAAATGTGAGCGCCTTCGGGTTTCCACAGCTGCTGATGATACAGCTTGGCAGCGGATTTGTTTGCCAGATAGATGCGCTCTTTCAGTGACCTGCGCTTTTCGTAAGCGGGGTCGTTTTGCATTTCGGGCAGCGGCATATGCAGCTGGTCTGCCAGATGGGCGACCGCCTCCTGAAAAGAGAGACGTTCGATATCCATTACAAACTGGATGACGCTTCCTCCCGCCTTGCAGCCAAAACAGTGATATACCTGCTTTTGCTCATCAACGGAGAAGGAGGGAGCGGTCTCGTTATGAAACGGGCACAGACCAACATATCTATGCCCGTTCTTCTTCAGCGTTACATAGGAGCCGATGATCTTGACGATGTCGGCTCGCGCCCTGAGTTCTTCCAGCCAGGGGGCTGGGTACCTTCCGGCCATGTCTTCTTTCACCCACTCCTATTCATTCGCCGCTTCCGGGTACTTTCCTGCTGATAAACTGCAAAAACCGACATTTCAGCATGCAAAACCCATCATTTTTTGTCAAATGCGTTGGGCACAAACAACGCGCTGAACTGGTCGATCGCGTAGCGGTCGGTCATGCAGCCGATAAAATCACATACAGCGCGGTCGGGGCCTTCAGTATAAACGATTTCCAGATACTCGCCCGGAAGCT
>JAZKYW010000292.1:0-3304 GCA_045612325.1 Candidatus Limiplasma sp.
TACTTGATGAAAACGGCGAACAGGGTGAAAACGAATACGACGACGACGAGGCATTTGAGTTCATCTACGATGCCTGGCTGAGTGATCATCCTGAAAACGAAGATGAGAATATGCAGATTGCTGCGCTGCTGAATGAGTATATGGAGCTTCAGTATCAGTATCTGTGCGCCAACGACCTGACGGACATGTAACACTTTCGGTGTTTTGCGGATCGAAAGTAGGAAAATTCATTTTCCGTAACGAAAGAATATCCGAACCTATCAAAAGGAGCCGATCCAATGAAATGCCCTAACTGTGGAAAGTGGAATCAGGCTAATTTTCCGCGCTGCCAGTTTTGCGGATATCAGCTGCCTGCGCGCGGTACGGAAGTGCCTGCATGGCAGCGCGAACTGGAAGATAAAGTACGTGCCAAAAGCTATCTTCGAGTGGATGAAGATGGTGAAATCGAAAACACGGTAGACCCGCGCGATAAGCTTGCCACCGATATGGCTGAGCTGAAAAAGCGTAAGCTGGAAGGCGAAGAAAAGCAGAGACAGCTTCGTCAGGAGGCTGCGCGCAGGGGAATGGCGCCTTCAAGCCGTTCGGTACGCACCACCAGCAACCGAGGCACTTTCTTCTCTGCGTATGATCATCAGCCCGCTGCGTCCAAGCCCGTTGCACCTGAACTTGTTGAGGAAACAGCGCCCTCGCAGGAGGTTCGTTCGAATTATACAACAAGCTATGGCAACGAGTACGAAGCGCATCCTCGCGATGAGGTATATGGCTATGGAAATACGCGCCGTGTTGTAAACGTGCAAAAACCTTCGGAAGACGAAATGGTTTACGACGGTTACCACGATACCAGCGCTTATTTGCCTGCTTATGCCAATCAGGATGAATACGAAAATTCTCTCCGTATGCATGCGGCAAAGCGCGGCAGAAAGCCGAGACGTCATCGCGGACGCAGAATCATTCGTCTGCTTGCTGTGTTTGGTTTGCTGGTTGCATCCTGCTGGCTGATCATTGAGTTTGCGCTGCCGCTTCTGTTTAACGCTTCTGAAGAAGAAGTTCGCACGCCAACGGTTATGTCCACCATTCGTGAAGACCTTGCTGCCCATACCATCACCATTCCCGGTGAAGACGGACAGCGAATCACGATTCGTGAAACCCGTCAATCCGCGATCGTTACGGGCGGTGTAGCAACGTTCGATATTCAGGATCACATCTGGTATGATAATTTCGATGATTATCTGCAGGAAACCATGACGGTTACCCTTACGCCTTATGTGATCACCGATTCAGGCAAGCAGCAGCCGCTGGAGCCGATTCATTACGATATTGATATTCCGCTTTCTCCGATCGAGTTGAGCACGCCTGACGGTACTTACAAGGAAGTCAGCACTGCCATGTACAACATTGTATTCTATGTGCGTTCCGGCAGCAGCGTTATGATCAACGGCGAGGACTACAGCGACCTTGTCAATACGGATGATGGAAAAGTGAGCTACAACGCAACCGTACAGCCCATTGGCAATAACGAGATCAAAATCGTTGTCAGAAGCCAGTACTGCCGCGAGAATACAATGACCATCACGTTGTACCGTGAACGTCAGGAGATCCCGCTTGACCTCGCCAGCGATATCGGTACTACAAGCAGCAGTGCCACGGGCATGATGACCATTCGCGGTACGACCATTCCCGGTGCTGTGGTCAAGGTGCTTTCGCCCTATGTTGACCTTGATATTACCAACACGGATGTAGACGGCTCGTTCAGTTTCAACGCTGTGTTTGATAAGATCGGTAACAATACCATCGTCATCACCGCTGATTATCCCGGAAGAGCGACAACACGTGTTGAGCATATCGTATACTACGTGCCTAATATTGATAAATATTCCCGTATTGCATGGGATATCAAAGCGCAGTATACGGACTTGATGGATAATATGCCGGTACGAAAAGCAAACTCGCAGATTTACGTCTGCATGGGCGTTGTTACGGAAATCGACACCACCAAGCCCCAGCGTGCGTATATGAATATCGGCACTGAAGAAAGTCCGCTCATGATTTACATCGAAAACTCTTCGAAGATGTCGTGGACAGAAGGCAAGTATTACAGAGTATACGCGGATGCTTACGGTATGTATGACAGTATACCGTGGTTGATCGTACGTTATACTTACGATTATTGATACCCAACAAATGAAACCGCCCTGGGCATTTACGCACAGGGCGGTTTTGTAATAGGCGTTAATCGGGAATGGGGTAGAAGAGTCCTGACCAGTAAATCTCTCCGCCGAAACCTTCAAACTGAGCACCCGATTGGAAGAAGCATACCGTTTTGACATGTTCATTCATGCAAAGGGTGTTGACGAGGGCATAGGCGAGAAGCTGTTCGGTTTCGGGTTTGATTTCTTCACCCAGTTTCTCAAAAGATGGGGCAAAATTGGTCAGGAGCGTGCCGCTGGAAAGCGCAAAACCGAGAATGGTCGTATCGGTAATCGCATTCGTATGCATGACAGAAGTAAGCGCATCGATGCTGTCGCCCTCCTGGGGACCTTTGGCAAGCTCACACAGAAGAATGCGGGGATTGGTGCATTGATAATACGCAATTGCACGCTTGACGGGCACAAGCTGCTGCATTTCCTCATCAGCGAAGTACAGTGTGCAGTAGTCACAAATCAATTCGGAAAAATCAGAGCGGACAAAAATGGATTTGCTTTCCTCTGAATCTTCCAGATAAACAGGCGTGCCGTTGATAGAGAGGGAGACGCCTGTTACGTTGGGGAAGAAACTGCACAGGGTGTAGCACAGGGAAGCAGCGCATTTACTGCGGGTGATGCCGTAAGCTTCCAGCATATCGTCCAGATTGTGAGCGAAATCAAGAGAAATGACCAGACCACCCATATCAGCATTTTCGCCAATAGCTGGAGGGGAAATGAGAAGGTCAGCAAGAAGCGGCAGCTGCGGCGAATCGATCGAAGAATCAGCAGGACCGACGCCAAGTTCACGAAGCAGCGTGGTAATCATATCCGGGAAAAGCTGATTTTCGAAACTGATGCTGCGGTTTTCGCATACAAGTCCATCACTTTTGCTGAGCGGGAAGTAAAGCGAAACATCAGCAGAAAGCGGGGGAGTCGTCTCGGGAGATGCAGCATTTGCCTTGCGACTAAGCAGCTGGTCGTAAACAGCGCCCAAATCTTTGAAAGCGGCCTGTTTCAGGCTGCCCATGGGAAGCGTATTTGCGATGTCCAAGCCAACAGGCTTGTCAACAACGAGCACATTGACATAGTCAATGGTTTCAAGCTCAGTGAGCGGATTTGCG
>JAZKYW010000293.1:0-1836 GCA_045612325.1 Candidatus Limiplasma sp.
AAAAGTAAATGAGGTGCTTACCCATGGGCTATCGCGAGAATTATGAAGCATGGCTGAAGGATTTTGCCTGCGACGAAGTGACCATTGCTGACCTGAACGCTATCGCCAATGACGAGAAAGAGATCGAAGATCGCTTCTATCGCAACCTGAGCTTCGGTACCGCCGGTATGCGCGGTGTGCTGGGCGCCGGCATGAACCGTATGAACATCTACACCGTTCGCCGTGCCACTCAGGGTCTGGCTGACTACCTCATCGAGGATAATGCCGAGAACAAGGAACGCGGCGTAGTCATCGGCTACGACAGCCGCCGCATGTCCACCGAGTTCGCGCTGGAGACCGCTCTGGTCCTGTGCGCCAACGGCATCAAGACCTACCTGTTCGACGCTCTGCGTCCCGTTGCGCTGCTCTCCTTCGGCGTTCGTCACCTGAATGCCAAGGCCGGCGTTGTGATCACCGCCAGCCACAATCCTCCCCAGTACAACGGCTACAAGGTATACGGCGAAGACGGCGCCCAGCTGGGCCCGGAAGCTGCTTCCGCTGTGACCGAAAAGATCAACGCTCTGACCTTCACCGAGGCCAAGCAGATCACCGAAGAAGAAGCCAAGGCCAGCGGCCTGCTGCACATCATCGGCAATGCCGAGGTGGATGACGATTACATCGCTCTTGTCAAGACCCTCTCCATCAACCCCGAAGTGGTTGCCGAGGCCGGCAAGAACCTCAAGATCGTTTACACCCCCATCCACGGCAGCGGCAATGTGCCCGTACGCCGCATCCTGAAGGAGATCGGCATCACCAACGTTTCTGTCGTTAAGGAACAGGAAGATCCCGATCCTAACTTCTCTACCGTTAAGGTGCCCAACCCCGAAGATCCCGCCGCCTTCACCCTGGCCATCAAGCTGGCTAACGAAGTAGGCGCTGACGCCATCTTCGGCACCGACCCCGACTGTGACCGTCTGGGCGTGGCTGTACGTGAAAAGGACGGCTCCTTCAAGCTGCTCACCGGCAACCAGATCGGCTGTCTCATGCTCTACTACATCTGCTCCAGCCTTGAAAAGCAGGGCAAGCTGCCCAAGAACGGCGCCGCCGTCAAGTCCATCGTGTCCACCGAGCTGGCCCACGCTATCTGCGACGGCTTCGGCATGGCCATCTATGACACCCTGACCGGCTTCAAGTTCATCGGCGAAAAGATCCAGCAGTTCCAGGATACCGGCGCTCATACCTTCCTGTTCGGCTTCGAAGAGAGCTACGGTTTCCTCAGCAGCACCTTCGTGCGCGACAAGGACGGCGTAAACGCCTCCCTGCTCATCGCCGAAGCCGCCGCTTACTATTCCACTCAGGGCAAGACCCTCACCGACGTAATGGCCGAGATCTTCGAAAAGTATGGCTACTACCTCGAGCATGTGGAATCCACCACCCTGCCCGGCATTGACGGCCTGAAGGTGATGGGCGAGATCATGACCCGCATCCGCAACAATCCTCCCGCTGAGATCGGCGGCGTGAAGGTGAAGCGCGTTCTGGACATCCAGCGCGGCACCGAGACCGAAGTTGCCACCGGCGAAGTCAAGAAGCTTGACTACCCCGAAAGCGACGTTCTCTACTTTGCCATGGAAGGCAGCCACTTGGTGTGCGTACGTCCCTCCGGCACCGAGCCCAAGATCAAGCTCTACGTCAACGTAAACGACAAGGAAGAAGCCAAGGCCAAGGCTCTGCTCAGCCAGCTGACCGCTTCCGCCCAGGAGCTGCTCAAGTAAAAACGAGGGCCAGGAGGCTCCGCCTCCCGGTACCCTCTGGCCTAAGGGCTTCGCCCTTAGGGATCCCGTTTTCCATGCCCGTTTC
>JAZKYW010000294.1:0-8002 GCA_045612325.1 Candidatus Limiplasma sp.
CACAAAGCAACAGGTGATAACATGGAAAAAGTGCTTTATGAAGAACTGAGACCCCGTGAATTTGCTCATCGTATTGCTCAGGCTCCCATTGCCTATCTGCCGCTAGGCACGCTGGAATGGCACGGACTTCATCTGCCGCTCGGCTCGGACGGTCTGCAAAGCCGCGGGCTTTTCTGCGAGATGGCACGCCGCATCGGCGGCATCGTTCTGCCCATGCTGTTCCTTGGCCCGGACAAAGAGCAGGAAGGCGACGGCATCACCTACTACGGCATGGATTTCTGGCACCGTCCCGAGGGCGAAGCGCCCCGTCAGCTGCCCGGCTCCGCCTATCATGTCAGTGATGATTTTTTCTTCCGGCTGCTGGATAACATCATGGCGCAATTGAAACGCGCCGGCTTCAAAATTGTTGTGGCGCACGGTCACGGTCCTTCCTATAAGGCTTTTCAAAAAATCATTCCCCTAATGAAGGAAAAATACGGCCTTACGCTCATCAGTGCCAAATTCCCCGAAGCGGTGCACGGCTTTCAGGATGACCACGCCGCCGCCAATGAAACATCTATCATGATGCATTTCCACCCCGACCTTGTGGATATGAATGAGCTTGATCCCGACCCGAGCGTTCTTCCCGAAGCCGTCGCAGGCGATGACCCCCGCGTATACGCCAGCCCCGAAGAAGGCCGCCTGGCAACTGAGGAGACCATTGAGCTGCTTACCAAAGCCATCAACAAAGCACTGGAGGGCTGAAACATGGATACCGAATTTGCTGTACTGCGCGCAGGCAAAGGCGTTTTCAGCGTTACCAACAGCAGCGGTCACACCTTCTATATTGTAGAAGGCAACGAACGCGCCGCCGTCATCGATACCGGCTGCACCCACGGCAGGCAAATCATGCCCATCATCCGCAAATGCACGCAAAAGCCGCTGTTTCTGGTGATCACGCATGCGCACAGCGATCACATCTATCACATGGATGAGTTTGATGAAGTGTACATGAGCCACCGTGAATTTGAGCTGCCCGAAAGCTTTTTGCAGATGATGATGGAGGACAAGCAGCTTGACCTGCACAGCGCCGCCGACATCCGCACAGGCACGATGCTCGACCTTGGCGGCAGAACGCTTGAAGTGCTGGAAGTACCCGGTCACACCCCCGGCAGCATCGTCCTGTGGGACAGCAAGGAGGATCTTTTGTTCACGGGCGACGCCATCGGCAGCGGCAACGATGTATGGATGCAGTGGCCCAGCGCCCTTCCACTGGACCAGTACTACCCCAGCCTTGTACAGCTGCTTCGCTGGATCGTTGAACGCAGCCCCCGCATGACGCTGTTGGGCGGTCATGCAAGGCAGTGCTTTGGCTCTCACGTCCTGCCCTACAATCCGCTCAGCCTTGGCTGGCTGTGCGACCTGATCGACCTTGTGGATCAGGTGCTCAAGGGCAAGCAAATCGGCATTCCCAGCGATGCTGATATCATCCTCGAAGAAGAACCGCCGATGTGCGCAGGCTACGGCCGTGCACTGATGCAGTACATGCCTTCCCGCGTACGCACTCCCAAATAACGAAGGAGGATACCTATGTACCCGCTTTCCTCTCCCATGCTGATCAAAGGCGACTCTTCCTGCGCTTACCGTGACCCTGCCGTTATTTTTCACGAGGGTATTTTTCACCTGTATTTTACCTATGTAGATAACAGCGAAGGCGGCCCCTGGCTGTACCTTGCCGAGTGTACTAGCACCGACCTTGCCAACTGGTCGGAGATGCGTCTCCTCACCCCCAAGGATAAGAGCCTCAATTACTCCAGCCCCGGCAACGTCATTCGTGACGGCGACGAGTGGGTCATCTGCTTCCAGACCTACTGCCGCGAAAACGGCGAGAAATACGGCAACGAAAACTGCCGTCTCTTCACCATGCGCTCCCGCGATCTGGTCACATGGTCGAAGCCCGAGCTTTTGCGTGTGAAAGGCAATGATGTGCCCCGCGAAAAAATGGGCCGCATGATCGACCCCTACCTGCTGCGCGCGGGCGATGAATGGTGGTGCTTTTTCAAGCAGAACGGCGTAAGTTTTTCCAAATCGAAAGACCTGCAAAACTGGACGTTTATGGGCTCTGCAGCCGCAGGAGAAAACGCCTGCGTTGTTCCCCACAAAAACGGTTACAGGCTGTTTTCCAGCCCTAAAAACGGCATCAGCGTTATGGATTCGGATGATCTTGTCACATGGAACAAAGCAATGGATGATCTG
Source organism: Candidatus Limiplasma sp. (assembly GCA_045612325.1). GTDB lineage: Bacteria > Bacillota > Clostridia > Christensenellales > Aristaeellaceae > Limiplasma. The sequence goes on from JAZKYW010000294.1 coordinate 2,236, forward strand.
TTCCTCGGACAGGACGAATGGGATTGGGCCAAGGGCCGCATCACCGCCGGCTTTGTGATGGAAAACACCGACATCCCCACCCTGCCGCGTTATCTGATGTTCTTCCACGCCTCGCGTTACACCGAGGAAGTGGAGTTTGATTCCAACGCCTCCATTGGCATCGCCTTCAGCGATGACCTTGACCACTGGTACTGGCCAAAGGATTAAAGCCCCTCCGAAAACTCACTCAGAAATTTTAGCAAAGGAAAGAATCATGATATGATCGACTCAAGATGCGGATTGCACTGTACCGGTTGTACATTCAAAGAACCCTGCCATTGCGGCGGTTGTATTGAAACAAACGGCCATCCTTTTCATGGGGAATGTCCTGTTGCGGTTTGCTGCCATAACAAAGGATTGGTTCATTGCGGAGAATGCCCTGATATTCCCTGCGATTTGTTAACGCAGTATTCCTGCGACCCCGTCCACGGTGACAATCCTCATGGGGCGCGAATCGCGCAATGCAAGGCATGGGCAAGCAAATCATAAACAAACAAAAACCGACCTATGAAAAACATAGGTCGGTTTTCTGTTTCATGTGTTATTTTTGCACCTTGGGCTGATAACGGATCTCGTTGACAGAATACACTGTTACAAAGGCTTTGGGATCGATATTGCGCACATAATCCATCAGCGCCTTGAATTCCTGCTTATCTACGATGGTGATGATCTCTTTTTTCACTTCGCCGCTGTATGCGCCGATGGTCTGGTTAAGGCTCGCGCCGCTGTGCAGCTCGTACAGGATGTAGTTGGTGATCTCATCCACCTTGGGCGAGATGATGCACACCCTGCGCTTGATGTTAAGGCCAAAGATAAAGTGATCCACCACCATACCGCCAAAATACGTACCCAGAAGGCTGAGCACCACGGTTTTGGAATCGTAGCATAGGGCGGAACACAGCGCTACCAGCATGCCCGAGACGGACATGGCCTTGCCAAGCTCCATGTGCAGAAACTTGTTCATGATCTTGGCCACGATATCCAAACCGCCTGAGGAGGCATTGCAGGAGAACAGTATGGCAAGACCAACGCCCACCACAAGGATGTAGCAGATCACATCCAGCAAGGGATCCTGCGTGATGGATACAAACTGCGGAAACAGATTTTCAAACACGCCGATGAACACGGGCATCAAAATAGCGCAGAAAACCGTTTTGGCGCCAAACTCGGGACCTACCAGCAGAAAGCCGATAATGAGCAGCACAATATTCAAAGAAAGCGTGATCACCGATACAGGCAGCGGGATAAAGTTGCTCATGATCATGGCAAGCGCCGCGCCGCTGCCGATGGAGACCTGACTTGGCAGCATGAAAAAGTATACGGCTGCCGCTACGATGAGCGTACCAACGATCAGCGTGAGTACTTCCCGAACCGAAATCTTCTTAAGCATTCGTATCCCTCAACTTTGGTTTAATGGTTGATTTTTGATTAACGTGCCAGATAGACGCTTTTTTCGCCGTCCGAGCCAAAAACGCGCAGCACTTCAGGCGCGAACGGCGCAGACAGCTGCCGCTCCTCGCCGGGAGCAAGCAAAACATCCAGACTTATTTCTTTTCCGTCTGCACACAGCTTGACCGAGGTGATGGGCTCCTCCAGTGCATTCCAAAGCGTAAGCACGTTTTGCTGCAGATACGCCATCACAAACGCGCCTTCACGGAACAGGCAGATGCCTTCGACTGCGGCATCCTTCAATGCAGCGATGTCCTGCGCAAGCGTCACGCCCGTACCGCCTTCAAATGCATGCAGACCGGCTACGGTTTTGATGCCGTACTTTGCCGTACCCTCCGCCACGGTTTTCACCCATGCGGCGTCCTTTTCGTACGCGCAGGAGTAGGACATGGGCAGCGCATAATCGTAAAGCTTTGCTGCGTCTTCGTAGCTTTGACCGTAGTGCAGGTCGGCAAATGCGGTATCTTCGTACGCACCCTCGGGCATCAGCGCAGCGCTCAAAATCAAATCGGGCTTCTCGGCTTTCGCAGCCTGTGTAAGCGTTTTGGCAAAATGCCATACATCCGCACGGCGTGCACGTGCCAGCGCGCGCAGGTTTTCATCCTCCGCGCGGTAAGCGTCAAACAAGTGCTCAATATCCTGCCTGCCGCCGCAGAAAGTACGCTCCATCATTTCCCGAAGCGCTTCGCCGTCTGCGCCGTGCTGCCTGTAACGCACCACATCTTCCTCCGCCCAGCCATAAATCAAATGATTGTAGCGGATGTAATCCAGATGCAGACCGTCGATATCATAGCCGCGGCAAACCTCGCGGACGATGTTTTCCATATAGGCAAGATAGCCTTCATCTGCAAGGGAAATCAGTTCTCTGTCCTTGCCCCGTACCAAATGGCAGCGTCCGCTTTCGGGATGCAGCTTTTTGTAATGCTCGTCACAGGCAGAGGTAAACCACGCATGCACACGCATGCCGCGTTTGTGCGCCTGGCAAATCAGCTCCTTGAGAAGGTCGCGTTCGCAAACAGGCGGCGCAAAAGCGCTCGGATAGGCTGTGGTGCCTGCAAGACCCTTGACCAGAAAAAACAAATCGGTAATGCCCAGCTTCGCACACTGGCCCGTTACCCGCTCTGCGCCGTATCTGCGTACATTCGCAGGCCACATCCAAACGCCAAGGACTTTCATTTTTCCACGCCCCTTCATTCACAACTATTATATCATCGGCTTTTCCAATGTCAATTCTGCGCAAATGCAAGTTTTTTGCAAGAAAAAAATTCCTGAGAAATTGTATCTGCGCGCCGTTTGTCGTATAATGATAACAATAAAAAAGGACGGGAGGCTATATTGATGATTCAGGCAGAAAGATTGAAATATCTTCGTCTCCTCAGCACGCATTTCCCTACCCTGGCTTCTCTGTACACGCAAATCATCAACCTGCGCGCCATTTCCAATTTGCCCAAAGGCACCGAGCACTTCATCAGCGACCTCCACGGCGAGTTCGAAAGCGTGGAGCAGATTTTGAACAACTGCTCGGGTGTTATCCGCGAAAAGCTGCGCATGCTTTACGGCGACCAGCTCACCCATGCCGAACGCAGCGAGCTTTGCACTCTGATTTATTATCCCGAAGAAAAGCTTAAGCGCCTTCATGTGTCACGCCAGTTGGACGCCGAATGGTACCGCCTGACGCTGACCAAATTGATCGAGCTTGCCAAGCTGCTCGCCAGCAAGCACTCCCGCCGCAAAGTACGAGAGGATATGCCTGCGGAGTTTGCTTTTGTACTGGACGAGCTGATGCACGCGCACATTGACGAGGATAACAACCAGCAGCTTTATCACGACCGCATTCTGCAAACCATCATTGCCATCAAAAGCGGCGATGCCTTCATCTGTGCGCTTGCAAAACTGATCATGCGCCTCGCTGTGGAATGGCTGCATGTGGTCGGCGACATCTACGACCGCGGCCCGCGCCCCGACAGCATCATGGATATGCTGATGGAGCGCAGCAATGTGGATATCGAATGGGGCAACCATGACATTCTGTGGATGGGTGCGGCGAGCGGCTGCGAAAGCTGCATCGCTGCCGTGGTGCGCAATTCCATCGCTTACCGCAACATGGCTGTTCTGGAAAGCGGCTACGGCATCAGCCTGCGCCCGCTCACCGTTTTCGCCGAGACCTGCTACCCCGACCTTGACCCCATCGAGGCCGCCATCCGCTCCATCACCGTCATCATGTTCAAGCTGGAAGGTCAGCTCATCCGCCGCCACCCCGAATACGGTATGGAAGCAAGGCTGATGCTGCACCGAATCGACCTTGAAAAGAACGAAATCGAAATCAACGGCAAAATCTATCCTTTGACTGGTTATACCTTCCCCACCATCGACCCTGCCGACCCCTATGCCCTCACCGAAGGCGAGCAGGATGTGATTTCTCAGTTGGACGAAGCCTTCCGTGTAAGCACGAGATTGCACAAGCACATCCGTTTCTTCTACGAAAAGGGCGGCATGTACAAATGCTTCAACGAAAACCTGCTCTTCCACGGCTGCATCCCCATGGATGAGGACGGCAGTTTCCACACCCTTGTACTGGAAAGCCAGCCCGTCAGCGGCCGTGCGCTGATGAACGCAGCTGACCGCATGGCGCGCCGCGCCTATTACAGCCGCGACCCCGATGCGCAGGATTTGATGTGGTATTTGTGGTGCGGTGAGTATTCTCCCCTGTGCGGCAGACGCACCACCACCTTTGAACACATTTACCTGACCGACCCCGAGGTCAAGAAAGAGCCGCGCAACCCGTATTACCGCTACAGTCAGGATGCCGAGCACTGCCTGCGCATTCTGAGCGAATTTGGTTTGCCAAGCCACGGACACATCATCAACGGTCACACCCCCGTGCGCGTTGCCCATGGCGAAAGCCCTGTCAAGGCAAACGGACGCCTGTTCGTCATTGACGGCGGTTTCTGCCGTGCCATTCAAAAAACCACAGGCATTGCGGGCTATACGCTCATCTCCAACTCCCACGGTCTCAGGCTGATGCAGCACGAGCCGTTCACCAGCCTTGAAAAAGCGCTGGAAGCCAACTCGGACATCCGTTCTCTGCCCGAAGTGGTGGAAACCTACGAGCACAGACAATTCGTAGGCGACACCGACGAGGGGCGCGAATTGAGCGAGCAAATCGCCGACCTTGAAGAGCTGCTTCGCGCGTATCGCAGCGGTCTCATCATCCCCAAAGGGTAACAAAAAAGCCGTCCGTTTTTTCGGACGGCTTTTCATTGCCTTATTCAAAATGGTGCAAAATCATTTCAAACACCTGCTTAAGACCGGGCAGAAGACTGCTGATTTCCACCCATTCACCGCGCGTATGCGCACCGCCGCCGTGATAGCAGCCGGTGCATACCGCAGGAATGCCCATGGACAGCGGGATGTTGCAATCCGTAGAGCCGGAGCGCCATTCCATCTCCACGCCGTAGGCATGCTTTGCCGCGGCAGCTGTTCGCTCCATCAGCGCCTTTTCTTGCTCGGGGTCTACGTCGCCGCTGCAGGGACGTTCGCCAAGCAATTCTACATCCACCGTGATTCCCTTGGTGCGGTAGTATGCGATGGCGGCGTCGAAATGCGTTTCCATTTCGGCAAGCGCCTCACGCTCATCCGAGCGGAATTCATAGAGCATTTCCGCCTGCTGGGCAATGGTGTTGACGGAGGTGCCGCCTTTGATTTCGCCAACGTTGTAGGTGGTTTTGCCCTTGGCAGGCACCTTCATGGCATAGAGCGTATCGATGAGCGATGCAAGGTAGGCAATGGCGTTGCGGTTGCCAAAATCGCTGTAGGAATGACCGCCTTCCGTGCGCACCGTTACACGGTAGCGCTTGGAGCCCACCGCCTTGATGACCGCATTGCCGCAGGTGCCGTCAAAGGAGATAAACTCACGGATACGGCCCTCAAACGCCTTGGCAAGCGCTCTGGAACCTTCCAGATTGCCAAGACCTTCCTCACCCGAGTTGACCACCAGCAGCACATTGCCGTCCGCGGGCTTCAGTCCGTTTTGAGCAACATACTTGGCTGCCATCAGCAGCGCGACCACATTGGCGGTATCATCACCGATGCCGGGACAGAAAATCTTACCGTCCTTCACTTCCAGCGGCAGCGGCTGCGTATCGGGAAATACCACATCGCTGTGCGCCATGTATACGGTGTAAAGCGCTTCGGTGATATTCTCCACAGGATAAATCACATTGAGCGCTTCATCGATATAAACGCCCTTTGCGCCCTGCTTTTCCAGCCAGTTTTTGCA
>JAZKYW010000295.1:0-1812 GCA_045612325.1 Candidatus Limiplasma sp.
TTAGGCACGCCGCCAGCGTTCGTCCTGAGCCAGGATCAAACTCTTATGTTTAATCCGTTAAGCTTCTCTGTTCGAGTAGCATAAACTCAAGTTATTGACTGTCGTTTGCGTTTCTTGTTTCTGTATCGTTTTCAAGGTTCGTCGCTCTCTCAAGTGGTGTTCCGCTCGAGCGAGCTTGACTATAATACCACTCCTATAGGGGTTTGTCAACACCTTTTTTACCTTTTTTTCAAAAGTTTTTGAAAAACCCGAAAACCCTTGAATAATAAGGGTTTCAGCGTTGCATACTGCCATTATCACCCCCTTTGGAGGCCAAAATGCAGCGATTTTTTCACCGCAATATAGACGCCAACATCCAGCTTCTCGACCGTGAACTTCACGCCGATGACAACTCCGACATCGTGCGCCGCGAGTACGTTTCGATGGGGCTGAGATGCATCCTTTACTATGTGGACGGTCTGACCGCCACGGCATGGGCAGCGGATTACATCCTGCGGCCCATGATGGAATGCATCGCTCCGCACGTTGGCGAGGACGCGCTCACCACTGCCATCCGCCACCTCATCGCCACGCCAGAGGTCAAAACCGACACGCATCCCGCATCCGCCATTGATTCGCTCATGCACGGGCTTTGCCTCATCCTCCTGGACGGCATCGACCGCGCCATTCTGGTGGACTCGCGCATGTACGTCAAGCGCAGCGTATCCACCCCGCAGACCGAAACGGTCGTCATCGGCCCGCACGAAGCGTTTACCGAGCCTCTGCGCGACAACCTGACCCTTCTGCACCGCATTATGCCCACGCGCGACCTCATCTGCACCATGCTGGACACAGGCGGTAGCGTCAGCACCAAGATGTCGCTGTGCTATCTGCACGGCATCTGTCCCGAGGAGACCCTTTCGGAGATTCGCCGCCGTCTTGACGCCTGCAAACAGGTGGATGTGCAAAGCTCGGGCATGCTTGCGCAGCTATTGGAGGATGACCCCAACGCGCCGCTGCCGCAGATCCTGTCCACCGAGCGCCCTGACCGCGCGGCGAGCTTTTTATTGGAAGGACAAGCCGTGCTTTTGCTGGATGGAAGTCCGCGCGCGCTGGTGATGCCCGTGAGCCTGTGGCACCTGTTTCATGCGTCCGATGATACCTACATGCGATGGCAGTACGGCACGTTCATGCGCATCATTCGCCTGACGGGCGCATTTCTTTCGCTGCTGCTGCCTGCGATGTTCGTGAGCATCGTTACCTTTCATCCCATCGCGCTGCCCATGAGCCTTTTGACCAATATCATCCAAAGCCGCTCGGTCATCTCCATCAGCCTGTTTGCCGAGGCGCTGCTCATGCTGACCGTGTTTGACCTCATCAACGAGGCAAGCACGCGCATCCCCGGGCTGCTGGGCAGCTCCTTCGGGCTTGTGAGCGCGCTCATACTCGGCACGGCGGCGGTGGATGCGGGGATGGCGAGCCCGCTGCTGCTCATTGTGGTGGCGCTCAGCGGTTTGGGCAGCTATGCCCTGCCCGATTACTCCCTCAGCTTTGCCTTTCGCATGGGGCAGATGCTGCTGCTCATCGCCGGCGGATTGCTTGGTTTGCCCGGCGTGTGCTTTGCCCTTCTTCTCCTGTTGATGCGTGTTGCAGGCATGCGAAGTTTCGGCAGACCTTATCTCGCGCCTTCCACACCGCGGCGCATTCGAAATCCCGATCTCATCATCCGCGCGCCTCTCCCGCATCAGCGTCTGCGAGCCTATCTCGCCCGCCGCGCCTCGGGGACGAAGTGAGGCCGTGGGGGGGACGAGGGCGGGGGCTCCGCCCCCGCAC
>JAZKYW010000296.1:0-1546 GCA_045612325.1 Candidatus Limiplasma sp.
CCAGGCCTTCCGGACCTTCTTCAAGGTAGATTCGTTCCCACGCTGCTGCTCGTCCATGAGGCAATTCGAAGCACCGTTCTGCTTCTTTGTGGCTTAAGCATTCTTTTTGCATCGTTTCCACTACATGTGTCTTGAACTCTGGCGTATATCTCTTCTTCGGTACTCCTTTTGGCATAACAAACACCCCATTCGTTTTTCAGTATACCATACTGTCTAACAAATGGGGTGCAGTTCATTTCAGAGGGCTCTTTTTTATGCGTTCTTTCGGTTTTCCGCAATGGTATTGATCACAAGACCAACGGTAACAAGCAAGCCGCCGGTAAGCGTCTGCCATGAAACGCCGTTTTGAAGCAGAATATCCAGCAGATAACTGGTAACGATTTGGCCCGTAAACTGGAGCAGCGTCATGGAAAGCGCAGAGATTTTGCTTACGGTCACATTCAGCAGTACGATCAGGCAAACGCCTACAGCACCGCCAAGATACATGAACCAATTGGAACTCCACTGAAAATCCGTGATCATGGGCTCTTTCATGCCAAGAATCAGCAGGAAAAACACGCTCGTCAAAAGGCCGGTCACATAGTTCATTACGGTGGAATGCATTGCACCGCGGCGCTCTGCCAATCGGGCATTCATGGTACGCGCTGTTACGATGGTAAAGCCGGATGCCAGCGCAGCAAGCGCTGCCAGAAGGTTTGTACCCCGGAACGGCAGGATCATGGTCAAAGAACCGGCAAGCACAGCAGCTGTACCGTACAGCTTTTCCTTGCGGAAAGGTACCTTTTTGGATCCCAGCAGACCAAAGCGATCCACAACGAGGCTGGCGATGGTCTGACCCAGCAGACCGAGTCCCGTAATGGCTGTCACGCTCACCCCGCTGTACGCAAGGTTGATGAATACCACCGTGCCAACGCCGACAACGCCGCCCAGATACATCCACGGCGCCACTTTGGCTCCCTGCAGTCTTGCGCGGCGCAAAATGCCTGCAACACAGAGTACTGTAACAAGACCCACAACGTGGATCAGCACAGAAGCGGAATAATCACCGTAAAAAGCAGCTACCTGACCGTTCTGCAGCACCGTGACCGCATTCAAAACACCGGTGAGCAATGCAAATATCGTAAACACAAAAGACATCCTTCACAAAGAATTGAAGAAGGGGATCCCCTTTTCGGGAATCCCCTTCCGAAAAATTTGGTGCTTTGTCCGCTTACACGGGCATGGTCATTTCGGACTTGTTCAGCATGGTGCTGTCCACCTGCAGCTGAGCAGCCTGACGGTACTGGAAGAACTTGGGGGCAACCTGCGGGAACATGGCGTAGCTGAGCACGTCTTCTTCCTGCTGATAGTAGTCGCGGATCTCCTCGCGGTACTTTTCGAGTTCCGGGGGAATGTCGTCAGCGGGACGATGGGTGATGACCTTGTCGTCGCCGATGCATTTCTTTTTCACGTCAGGATCAACCTCGGCGGGCAGACGGCCATATTCGCCGCGCAGCATCGCCTTAGTTTCCTTGGTGACCATCTTGTAGCGCTCGCCGCCCAGGAT
>JAZKYW010000297.1:0-2781 GCA_045612325.1 Candidatus Limiplasma sp.
ATTCTTCTGCCGCCAAAATGCGGCCGTAATCTTGACAAATCGCCATATCATTGGTACGATATAGGGTGTTCACGACTCCCTTTGATATCCAAGGAGGAAATTACATGGAAACTTCGATCCGTTCCATCTGCACTCAGGCTCGCCGTGATATCATCAACATGACGGCTGATGCAGGCTGCGGCCATCCCGGCGGCTCCCTGTCCATCGTGGAAGCTCTGGTTGCACTGTATTTTGAGAAGATGAACATTGATCCCCAGAACCCCAAGATGGCTAACCGCGACCGTTTCGTACTCAGCAAGGGCCATGGCGCTCCCGCTCTGTACGCCGTACTGGCCGCCCGCGGTTTCTTCTCCCGCGATGAGTTTGCCAACTTCCGCCAGCTGGGCAGCATCCTGCAGGGGCACCCCGACATGAAGCGCTGCCCCGGTGTTGACGCCTCCACCGGCTCTCTGGGCCAGGGCATCTCCATTGCCACCGGCATGGCTCTTGCCGCCAAGAAGCAGAACACCGGCGTTCAGGTGTACACCATCATCGGCGACGGCGAGTCTCAGGAAGGCCTCGTTTGGGAAGCCTGCATGGCCGCCGCTCACTTCCAGCTGGACAACCTGACCGTCATCATGGACCATAACGGCCTGCAGATCGACGGCACCAACGACGAAGTTATGAGCCTGGGAGATGTATCCGCCAAGTTTGCCGCTTTCGGCATGGACGTGGTGGAAGTAGCCGACGGCAACAACTACGACGAAGTCCTCGCCGCCCTCAACCAGCCCCACAAGCCCGGCATGCCCAAGCTGATCCACCTCAAGACCGTTAAGGGCAAGGGTGTAAGCTACATGGAAGACCAGGTTGGCTGGCACGGCAAAGCGCCCAACAACGAGCAGCGCGAACAGGCCCTGCGCGATCTGGACGCTCTCGAGAATGCGGAGGTGTAATGCAATGGAAAAGAAAGCTACCCGTGTTGCCTATGGCGAATACCTTGCCAAGCTCGGCAACGACAACGATAAGCTGATCGTTCTGGACGCCGACCTTGCCGGCGCTACCATGACCCAGTACTTCAAGAATGCTCACCCCGACCGTTTCTTCGATTGCGGCATCGCCGAAGCCAACATGGTGGACGTGGCTGCCGGTATGAGCACCATGGGCATGGTTCCCTTCTGCTCTACCTTCGCCGTTTTCGCCGGTCGCTGCTACGACCAGATCCGCAACTCTGTTTGCTATCCCAAGCTGAACGTTAAGTTCGGTTTCACCCATGCCGGCATCACCCTCGGTGAGGACGGCGGCAGCCATCAGGCCATCGAAGATGTTGCCATCATGCGCGCTCTGCCCAACATGACCGTTTTCGTTCCCTGTGACGCCAACGAGACCGTGCGCTGCGTGGATGCTGCCCTTGCCATCGACGGCCCTGTTTACATCCGTCTGGCCCGTCTGCCCAGCCCCATCTTCGAGATGGATATGCCCTTCGTTCCCGGCAAGGTGAACGTACTGCGCGAAGGCACCGACGGCATGCTGCTGTGCTGCGGTCTGCTGGTAAGCGAGTGCCTCGAAGCTGCCGAGCAGCTGGCCAAGCAGGGCGTGGACATGGCTGTTGTCAACTGCCACACCATCAAGCCCTTCGACGTTGAAGGCGTACAGGCCCTGGCTGCCAAGTACAAGAAGGTCTTCACCGTGGAAGAGCACAGCATTGTAGGCGGTCTGGGCGACGCCACCGCCAACGCGCTGGTCAACATGGACGGCGTACGCCTCTACAAGATGGGTCTGAACGACGAGTTCGGCCAGAGCGGCAAGCCTGCCGACCTGCTCAAGTACTACAAGCTTGATGCCGCCGGCATTGTCGAAACCGTGCTGAGCAAGTAATTTGATTTGTCTGCATAAGCAGGTCATCCATTGGATGGCCTGCTTTTTGATTGAATGATTGCAGTTTGCAAGGCTTTTGTGGTAAAATAATAATGTATGCGCAGCTTTTGCGTTTACGGCTGACTGTGATTCTGTGTATTTGTTTAGCAAGGAGACAGGAACATGACTAAGATCGATATTATTTCCGGTTTTCTGGGCGCAGGCAAGACTACGCTCATCAAAAAGCTGCTCACCGAAGCCCTGAAGGGCGAGCAGGTCGTGCTGATTGAAAATGAATTTGGCGAGATCGGCATTGACGGCGGTTTCCTCAAGGAAGCCGGCATCGTGATCAACGAAATGAACTCCGGCTGCATCTGCTGCTCCCTCGTGGGCGACTTTGGCGAGGCGCTGCGCGAAGTGATCGATACCTATCATCCCGACCGCATCCTCATCGAGCCCTCCGGCGTAGGCAAGCTGTCCGACGTTATCCACGCTGTGGAAGGCGTTGCCAAGGACATGCCTGTTGAACTGGACAGCTTTGTGACCGTTGCCGATGTTGCCAAGTGCAAGATGTACATCAAGAACTTCGGCGAATTCTTCCTCAACCAGATCGAGCATGCGGGCGCTATCATCCTCAGCCGCACGCAGAACGTATCTGCTGAGAAGCTGGAAGCCGCCGTTGAGCTGCTGCGTCAGCACAACGAAAAGGCCCGCATCCTCACCACCCCCTGGGATGAACTGAACGGCGCTCAGATGCTGGCTGCCATGGAAGAGGGCCACTCCCTCTCCCAGCAGATGATGGAAGAGATCGAAGCCGCTCACCGTCACGCCCATGAGCATCATCACCATGAGCATGCCGAGCACTGCGAGTGCGGCTGCCACGACCATGAGCACCATCACGAGCACGAGCATCATCATCACGAGCATGACGAGCACTGCGAGTGCGGC
>JAZKYW010000298.1:0-2452 GCA_045612325.1 Candidatus Limiplasma sp.
CTTGGCCTCCGACTTAATCAAACGAACGCCTTTTTCCGTAGCCATGATGGTGCGTCCTTTGCGTTTGGCATAGCCAACTGCGATCAATCGCTCAATCACAGCCGCACGGGTCGCAGGCGTGCCCAGCGAACAGCCTTTCATAAGTTCACGAAGCGCCTCATCTTCGATACGTCTGCCTGCGTGTTCCATTTCAGACAGCAAGGAAGCGTCCGTGTGCTCTTTGGGCGGCTTGGTCTGGTCCTTCTTGACCGAAGTCTTCTTGACCACGCGCTCGTCACCCTCGGCAAGCGGAGGCAGCGCACTCCCCTCTTCGTTCTTGCCTTTTTTCTTGGGCTGCAAATCGCGGTAGACCTGCTTAAAACCTTCCTGTACAACAACCGTGCCATTGGAAACAAAATGCTCGTTTTCGCTTTGTGTAACAACTTTGGTTGCGTTGTACACATACGGAGGATAGAAAGCCGCAATCAGCCTTCTGGCAATCAGGTCAAACAGCTTCCATTCATCTGCCGAAAGAGCCGATTGATTGGCTTTACGTCCCGTAGGAATAATCGCATGGTGGTCAGTAAGCTTCGTATCATCAAAAATACGCTTGGGCTGCGGAATCGGCTGCGCAAGCACAGGGGCGGCAAGCTGCGCATGCGGCTCGCTCAGTGACAGGAGCGCCTTTTTGACCGAAGGCCCCATGTCATGCGACAGATAGCGGCTGTCTGTACGGGGATATGTGATCACTTTGTGCTTTTCGTACAACGCCTGTGCCGTTTTCAGCGTTTTATCTGCCGTAAAGCCAAGCATGCTGCTTGCTTCGCGCTGCAGGGTCGTAAGGTCATACAGCTGCGGAGCGAGTTCCCTTTTCTCCTCGCTCTGTGAAGAAAGCACATACGCTTTTTTGCCTTTGACTTTATCTGCAATCGCTTTGGCTTTTGCTTCTTCGGTGATTCTTTTATCGCCTTCTTTGGCGGGGTCAAACCATGTACCCTGATAATCGCCAAAATCAGCCTGAACGGTAAAATAGGCTTCGGGTTTGAAGGCATCGATTTCCTTGCGGCGTTTTACCAGCATCTGCAAAGTAGGCGTTTGAACACGGCCTACGGAAAGAAGCACGTCATACCTGAGCGTAAAGGCTCGGCTTGCATTCATGCCTACCAGCCAATCCGCTTCGGAACGGCAGCGCGCGCTCTCATACAATGCATCATACTGGGATCCGGGTTTCAAACTGTCAAAACCTGCGCGGATGGCTTCATCCGTCATGGAAGAGATCCACAAACGGTCAAACGGCTTTTTGCAGCCGGCCATTTCATAGATATATCGGAAAATCAGTTCACCTTCACGCCCGGAGTCGGTAGCGCAGATGAGTGAATCGATCTCTTTGCTGTTCATCCATTTCTTCACAATCGAAAACTGTGATCTTGTTTTGGGCAAAACCTTCAGTTCCATCTTTTCGGGAAGAATGGGCAAATCCGCCGCCCGCCAGCGCTTGTAGCGTTCGTCCAGTTCCTCGGGCTCTTTCAGGCTGACCAAATGACCAATCGCCCAAGTGATCACATATTTATCATTGCTGAGGCATCCGTCCCCGCGTGTTCCAGCGCCCAAAACACGGGCAATATCACGTGCGACAGACGGTTTTTCCGCAACGATCAAAATCTGTCCCATTTCGCATCCTCACTTGTTACGCATTTCCGTGACAGTATATCATATCCTATCACTTTCAACAAGTTCGGCGTATTCTTGTAAGCAACGAATGATTATGTTATAGTAATGTCTGACTAAGCTGCAGCGGGTGATATTTATGGATCAATCAAAATATACTTTCCGTGAAATCGGCACAAACGAATTGGAAGACATACGACAGCTGTTTGTAAGCGTTTTCACTACCGAGCCGTGGAACGATGATTGGTCGGATGAAAAGCAGCTTCAGTTGTATCTGAACGACCTCGTTGCTCAAAGCAATTCTCTGACATTTGGCCTTTATGAGGACGAGCAGCTGATTGGACTATCCATGGGCCGTATTAAACACTGGTATTCTGGCACGGAATACTGCATTGATGAGTTTTGCATCCGCACAGATAAACAGTCAAACGGCCTCGGCACGTTCTTTCTGAGTCAAATCGAAGCAGCCGTCAAAGCCAAAGGAATGCGTTATCTCTTTCTTCAAACCGAAACGGATGTACCCGCATACGGGTTTTATCTCAAAAATGGGTTCAAAGCATTGGAAACCAACGTTTCATTTGCGAAAAAACTATAAAAAAGCCTGTCTGCAGTACACGCAGACAGGCTTTTTTATTCATTAAATCAGGCAACTTCGAAACCAATGAGCAGGCCGCCGTTTTCGGCATAGAAACTGCACAGCGCACCGCATACGCCAATGGAAACATCCGCAGCGGGGAACTGTTCAAGCGCCAAATCACGCAGCCTTTCAGCGGCAGGAAGATTGTTGCAATGGTCAATGCGCAGC
>JAZKYW010000299.1:0-1951 GCA_045612325.1 Candidatus Limiplasma sp.
AGGATGCTGTGGATGAAAAACTGGTTGCCCTGATTGTAAAGGAAGTGCTCCGGCAGCTGGAAGCAAAAAAACAGGAAGAAAAGCCGGAAAGCTGTGCCGCCTGTGAAGATATCGCTTCGGCTGCCTGCAAGGCAATTCCCCTGGTAAAGGCGCAGGATCCTGAAGCGCTGCTGCGCATGAAGCGCAAAACAACGGCGCGCATTGGCGTGGGCAAGGCAGGTGCAAGGCTCAATACCCAGACCATGCTTACCCTCCGCGCAGACCATGCGCAGGCGCGCGATGCGGTGTTTGTGGATGTGGATCGACAGATTCTGGACAGCCTGGGCCTCTTTACGGTTCAGACCTGCTGCGAAGATAAAAATACCTATGTTACCCGCCCGGATCTGGGCCGCAAGCTGAATGATGAAGCGATAAAGACGCTCAAAGAAAAATGCATCATGAATCCGGACGTGCAGATTTATGCAGCGGACGGCCTGAGTTCGACGGCCATTCAGGTGAATCTGCCCAAGATCCTGCCCGTTCTCATGGACGCACTGAAAAGTAAGGGCCTGAAGGTGGGCACACCGTTCTTTCTGCGTTTCGGGCGTGTCGGCTCTCAGGAGCATGTGGCAGAAACCTTGGGCGCCAAAGTCGTATGCGTGCTGATTGGCGAACGTCCCGGCCTGGCCACAGCAGAAAGCATGAGTGCTTATATCACGTATAACGCCTATGTAGGGATGCCCGAATCCAAGCGCACGGTGGTATCCAATATCCATAAGGATGGCACGGCTGCCGTGGAAGCAGGCGCGTATGTGGCGGACGTGATCGAACAGATTATGAAACAGAAAGCCAGCGGCGTTGACTTGGTCAAGTAAGGAGGAATAGCGCTTATGCGCGGTGAACGCATCAAGACCCGTATTCTGAGCGTACAGATTATTCCCAACGCCGACCCGATGCTGCTCGCTCAGCTTCCCGTTCCGAAGGGACACCGGAGCCTGGGGCTGATCACCACAGACTGCGATGACGTTTCGTACGCCGCACTGGACGAAGCAACCAAAAAGGCGCAGGTGGAAGTGGCCTATGCGCGGAGCATGTATGCGGGCGCTGCCAATGCCAGCACGGCGCTGGCCGGTGAATTCATCGGCATCCTTTCGGCGGAAAATCCGGAAGAGGTGCGAAGCGGTCTGGACGCTGCGGTCAGCTATATCGAGAATGACGCGGCGTATTATCAGGCAAACGACGAGGGGACCGTGCCTTACTTTGCACACTGCATTTCCCGCACGGGCAGCTATCTTTCCAAATGTGCCAATGTCCCCGAGGGAACGGCCATGGCCTATCTGATCGCGCCGCCGATTGAAGCGATGGTTGGGCTGGATGCCGCGATGAAGGCGGCAGACGTGATGCTGAATCTCTTTTACGGCCCGCCCTCGGAAACCAATTTTGCAGGCGGCCTGCTCACCGGCGATCAGGCAGCCTGCCAGGCGGCCTGCGAGGCTTTTGCGCAAACCGTCTGCAATGTTGCAGACGCCCCTATACAATAAAAAGGATATTCCAACCATTCTAAGGAGGTGATATATTTGGAATTTGACCGTGACCTGTATTCGATTCAGGAGGTGCGGAACGCTGTTGCAGCTGCAAAAGCGGCGCAAAAGGCGTATCGTATGTTCGATCAGGCAAAGGTCGACAGCGTGGTTGCCAGGATCGCGCAGGCATGCGCGGCCAGCGCAGAACGCCTGGCCAAGATGGCTGTGGAAGAAACAGGCTTTGGCGTATGGCAGGATAAGGTGCTGAAAAACCTGCTGGGCAGCACCATCACCTATGACTATATCAAGGATATGAAAACGGTTGGCATTCTCTGCGAAGACCGTGAACAGGGGCTGATCGAGATCGGCGTCCCCATGGGGGTCGTTGCTGCGCTGATCCCCTCTACCAATCCTACGTCTACGGTGATGTACAAGGTGCTCATCTCTCT
>JAZKYW010000300.1:0-8733 GCA_045612325.1 Candidatus Limiplasma sp.
AGGATATCGCTGTAAAGGCAATGGAAGTTGCGGCTTCCATTTGCGTGTATACCAACGATCACATTACTGTCGAAACACTCTAAGGAGGTACCTTTCATGAGAGAATTGACTCCCAGAGAGATTACCCGCGAACTTGACCGCTATATTATTGGTCAGGATGAGGCAAAGCGTGCCGTTGCTATCGCTCTGCGCAACCGTTATCGCCGTGCGCAGCTGGACGAAACGCTTCGCAATGAAATCAGCCCCAAGAATATCCTGATGATTGGCCCGACCGGCGTTGGCAAAACCGAAATTGCCCGCAGACTTGCCAAGCTTGTTCGCGCTCCTTTCATCAAGGTAGAGGCTACCAAGTTTACGGAAGTCGGCTATGTTGGCCGCGATGTTGAAAGCATCATTCGTGATTTGGTTGAAAATGCTATCCGTATGGTAAGGGATGAATATGCCAAGCGCGTTGAGACTCGCGCTGCTGTTCTGGCAGAAGACCGTCTCGTTACGCTACTTGTTCATCCGCCCAAGAAGAGCACTTCCAATCCCTTTGAGTTCCTGATGAATCCCAGCAAAAAAGATCCTGAACCTTCCCGCGAAGAACAGGAAAAACTGGCTGTACGCCGTGAGGATGTACGTCAGCAGCTCAGAAGCGGCGCTCTTGAAGAACGCGAAATCGAGATCGAAGTGGAAGATTCCATGCCCGAACTCGAAGTTGGCGGCAACACCATCAGCATCGGCGATATGATGGGCGGTATGATGCCTAAAAAGACGAAGATCCGCCGTGTTAAGGTGAAGGAAGCTCGTAAGATCCTTCTGCAGGAAGAGTCCGCCAAGCTTATCGATGAGGATCAGGTCAAGGAAGAAGCCATCCAGCGCGCTGAGCAGCAGGGTATTGTTTTCATCGATGAAATCGACAAGGTCGCAGGCCGTTCCGGCGGTGGGCATGGTCCCGATGTGAGCCGTGAAGGCGTGCAGCGTGATATTTTGCCCATTGTTGAGGGCAGCACCGTTCACACCAAATATGGCCCTGTACGTACGGATTTCATGCTCTTTATCGCAGCCGGCGCTTTCCATGTTGCCAAGGTGACTGACCTGATCCCCGAACTTCAGGGCCGTTTCCCTGTGCATGTAAAGCTGAAGAGCCTAACTCAGGAGGATTTTAAGGCGATTTTGACTCAGCCCGAAAACGCTTTGACCCGTCAGTACGAAGCGCTTCTTGCGGTTGACAAGGTGTTCCTTTCCTTTGAGGACAGTGCCATTGATGCGATTGCACACGCTGCCTATGTGATGAACGAAACCAAGGAAGATATCGGTGCGCGCCGACTGTTTGCTGTTTTTGAAAAACTGCTGGAAGATATCAGCTTCAATGCAGGCGGCGATGAAATGCCGAACGTATATCTGAATATCAACGGCGATTATGTCATTGACCATCTTGGCAAAGACGAAGTCAAAATGGACCTCAAGCGCTATATCATTTAATCTTTAGTCTCAGAAAGGGCCGCATATTGTATGCGGTCCTTCCGTGTGCTATAATAAAGTGTATATTCCCTTTAGGAGGAAACATAAGATGCGTACCAGAATCACCAATATCACCTTGATGCCCGGTGTAACTGACGAAGCTCATATTCCTTTTATTTACGATGCGGAAATCCTGATTTCTGACGGTATGATCGTTTATGCCGGCAAGCGCGAGGATGCTCCTGCCTTTGAAGCTGACGAAGTTATTGACGGCAAGAGCTCTTTGGCTATGCCCGGTCTGTGCAACATGCATACCCATACGCCCATGACGCTTCTGCGCAGCATCGGCAGTGACCTGCCTCTCGACCGCTGGCTCAATGATGCGATTTTCCCCATTGAAAAGCACCTGACGGATGACGCTGTACGCGCCGGTACTGACCTTGGTATCATGGAAATGCTGCGTTATGGCACTACTTCCTTCAACGATATGTACATGCATATGGATATGGAAGCGGAAGCCGTACGTGACAGCGGCATGCGCGCTATGCTCGGTCACGGCGTTGTTGATTTTGACGAAAGCTGTTCTGATTTGCTTCCCAACATCGCTTTGATTGAGAAGTGGAATCACGCTGCGGATGACCGTATCCGCGTAGCGCTTGCTCCTCACAGCGAAGGCGCCACCACCCGCAAGGTGATGGAACAAATCCGCGATGCCGCTGAAAAGTACGGTGTGCCTGTACACGTACACGTAAGCGAAACGAAGCTTGATTACGACGGAAGCCTTGAACGCCGCGGTTTCACGCCTCCTCAGTATCTGAACGACCTTGGCATTCTTGATTTCCCCGTACTGGCTGCGCACTGCGTATGGTTCACCGATGAGGATATCGAGCTTTTCGCCCGCAAGGGTTCTGTTATTCTGCACAACCCCATCAGCAACCTGAAGCTTGCCAGCGGCGTTGCACCCATCGCAAAGATGCTGAAAGCCGGTTGTAAAGTTGCTCTGGGCACCGATGGCGTTGCCAGCAACAACAACCTCAACCTGTGGGAAGAAATCAAGCTGATGCCCATGCTGCAGAAGGGTATCAATCTTGATCCTACGGTCGTTTCTCCTGCTCAGACCATCGCTGCCGCTACCAGCGTAGGTGCCAAGGCGCTTGGCTACAACAATCTTGGTCTGCTGAAGGAAGGCTATCTTGCCGACCTGATCCTTGTTGATATGAAGGGCGCACATATGGCTCCCTGCCATGACTTGGAAAGCAACCTGGTATATTCTGCTCAGGGCAGCGATGTGTGCCTTACCATGGTACAGGGAAAGGTGCTTTACCGTGACGGTCAGTTCACCACCCTTGACTCCAAGCTGGTAATCGAGCGTGCCCGCAAGGAAGCTGACCTGCTGCTGAAAAAAGCTGAAGAAGCCAAGAAATAACGCCTATGAAAGTATTGGTGATTTGCCAGCATTACTGGCCTGAAAACTTTCGAGTTACGGAAATTTGCGAGGCACTCTGCGAGCGTGGTCATGAAGTGACCGCGCTCGTTGGATTGCCCAATTATCCTACAGGAATTATTCCTGAGGAATACAGACGATTTCGCAATCGAAAGCAGACCAGAAATGGGGTGGAGATCAAACGCTGTTTTGAAATCGGCCGTAAACCCGGCAAAGTTGGTCTTGCCATCAATTATGTCAGCTATATGACCTCGGCTTCCATTAAGGCGTTGCTTCACAAGCGAGATTACGATGTGATTTATTCCTTCTCTACGTCGCCTGTGCTGATGAGCCTGCCGGCTGCGCTGCTGCGCTGCTTCACTAAGAAAAAGTTCCTGATTTATGTGCTGGATATTTGGCCCGCATGTCTTGCTGCCATGAATGTACATGAAGGTTCTCTTTTGTACGCGTTTATGAAAGTCGTCAGCAAATGGGTCTATGCGAAGGCTGATATCCTTACGTATTCTTCAAAGCGTTTTCAGGGGTATTTGAAAAATGTTCATCAGCTGGATGTACCCGATGAACATTATATGCCTCAGTTTGCGGATGATATTTTCTCTGAGCCTTTGCCCGCCAAGATGTCCTCAGAAGAAAAGCAACTCGTATTTGCAGGAAATATCGGCAAAGTCCAGGCAGTGGAGGTTCTCCTTGAAGCAGCTGCACTTTTGAAGAACGAGCCTGTTCACTGGCATATCGTCGGTGACGGCACAAACTACGAAGGCTGCAAAGAACTTGCGCACAAGCTCGACCTTGAAGAAAAGGTCACGTTCTACGGGCGCAGACCGCTTGAGGATATGCCCGAATTTTACGCAAAAGCTGATGCAATGTTGGTAAGTATGCGTAATGATTTGAGCGTAAATGATACGCTGCCCGGCAAAGTGCAGAGCTATATGGCCGCAGGAAAGCCTATTTTAGGCTCTATAGCGGGCGAAACGGCTTATGTGCTGGAACAAGCCCAATGTGGCTATTGTGCGGCTCCTGACGATCCTGAAGCGTTTGCAGCTGTTGTCCGCAGATTCCTTGCCGAATCCACTCCTCAGGAGATGGGTAAAAACGGCTATGAGTATTATCAAAAATACTTTACGAAAAAGCATCATATGGACCAGCTGGAATCTATGCTTACTTCCCTTATGAAAGATTAAAATAGGGGAAAGCGCACTTTATAAAAGATTACTTGTTTGCGGTGGTTGCCGTCTTGCTTGCAGCTCAGCCTGCTTCATGCGTGCAATCACCGCATCATATTGTCTGTGATTCGTTTTTTGAAAATCATGGGGGAGTTTTCTGGGAACTTCAGGCGGGGGCTGAGGCCTTTCAGGAGTGAGGGGTTGCTGATTTATCGTTTGTACGCTGTTAGCTTCTCTGCGGTGTTCTGCCTTCATTTCTTCGTTGGCGTCTATATTTGCCGCAGTGTAGGGCAAACGTACACTTTGATATTCCAGCCAACGTATTTGCTTATCGGCTCCGGAAAGTTCAGCAAAGGGGGAAAGCTGCTTGTTCATTACTTTAATCCCTCCTGTCTTTTTCAGTACACTGTACGTTTGAAACTTGCAAAGTGTGCAAAACAAAAAAGTCGGTCATACAACCGACTTTTTTATTTGAAATCTTATCAAGTGTTGCGGGTGCGGATGCCCTGAATATTTGCATATTCGGAAAGCTTATTAACGATATCCTTGTAAGTGGTCTTACCGGGCATATCCAGCGTGTAAATATTGGTGTACAGATTGTACTTGCCCTTGTTTTCAACGTGGAAGTCAATGTCAAGTACTTTGACGCCAATGCTCTGGAAGTAGTCATTGATGAATGCAATCGTTTCTACACGGTGAATGAACTTAACTTCAACATGCTTGACGGCATTTACATGCACAACGCGCTGCAGCAAAGACAGGGTAATGATAACGATCGCGCAGCCGGCAACAGCCACCACATAGTGGCCCATGCCTACAGCAAGACCGAGACAAGCTACATTCCAGAGAGAAGCAGCAGTGGTAAGGCCGGCAATCTTCTTCTGGGAAACAAAGATGGTACCTGCGCCGAGGAAACCGATGCCGCTTACGACCTGAGCGCTGATACGGCCATAGCTGATGGCAATACCGGTATTCTGAGCGTTCATGCCAAGGTTAAGGGTGATGGTGTCGGAAATCATCAGGCTTTCCATCAACGCAATGATGGAAGCGCCAACACACACAAGTACGTGAGTACGCATGCCGGCAGGACGATTTTTGCGTTCGCGTTCAATACCAATCACGCAGCCAATGACAACGGCCAGCAGAAGACGAAGACCCTGTTCCCACAAAGACATAATAACAACTCCTCTGTATAGCTTGATATTAATAGAATCGATACAAGGATACGACTTTACCGAGAATCGTCAGTTCAGGTACAATAATCGGCTCCATGGTCGGATTTTCGGGCTGAAGTCTGAAAACGCCGTTTTCTTTGTAATAGCGTTTTACAGTAGCTTCATCTTCAATCATTGCAATGACGATATCGCCGTTAAAAGCCTCGTTTTGCTTGCGCACGATGACATAATCGCCGTCAAGAATACCTGCGTTAATCATGCTTTCGCCGCGCACAGACAGAATGAAATGTTCACCGGAACCGATCATGCTTTGCGGCAGCGCGATATAATCCTCGATATTTTCAGTAGCAAGGATGGGAACACCTGCCGTAACTCTGCCAACAACAGGTACCTGGACCATATCAGCACGATAAGCCTGATGGTCTGCCGGTACGGAAATAGCACGGGGCTTCATGGAATCGCGATACAAAAGCCCTTTTTTCTCAAGCCTGATCAAGTGTCCATGCACTGTAGACGTACTTTTAAGGCCTGTTGCTTCGCAAATTTCGCGTACAGATGGGGGATAACCCTTCTGCAATGTCGCTTTTTCGATGTATGCCAGGATCTTAGCCTGTGTATCACCGCGGGAATTACTCATCTATATCAGCCTTCCCTTAGATGTGATTATTCTTTAATAGCATACCATAAAAGCTACATATTTGGCAATAGTTTGCGAACAAATGTTTTCGTTAATTTTCGTTTTTATCCGGTTGAGATTTAGGCAAATGGACGTTTTTAGCTGCTTCTCTGCGGCGTTGGTCACTCATAGCAGCGTAATGACGCCTTGTTGTGTTGACGTCTGCGTGTCCAAGCGCATCCGCAACCAGATAAATGTCTTCTGTTTCGTGATACAGACGGGTTGCATATGTACTGCGCAGTTTATGAGGACTCATTCGCTTTTTGAGAGGTACTGCAACAGAGCAGTATTTCTTGACCATAATCTGCACAGCACGTTGAGAAATACGCTTTTTCTGCAAAGAAAGAAACAGCGCGTTTTCGTCTTTTTTCTCAACAGCTTTAAGCTGTTTTCTTTCTGCAAGATAGGCTTTCAATGCATCTGCAACTTCCTGGGGATAATACAGAATGACCTGATTGCCGCCTTTGCGCGTAACGAGAACAGCGTTATTTTCAAAATCGATGTCTGTTACATCAATACCAACGCATTCGCTTACACGAATGCCTGTACCAAGAAAAAGCATCAAAATCGCATAGTCTCTTTTTCTGGTGTGCTGATGATATTTCTGCTGCGTTTCCGTCAATTGAGTGCCTTCTTCAGCGACGCTGAGCAAACGGTCAACTTCGGTGCTGACAAGATGCAGAATAGGTTTTTCATGCAGTTTGGGAAGAGAAACCAGCGAAGCAACATTGCCTTGAATTCGTTCGGATTTGAACAAGTAATCAAAGAAAGAGCGCAAAGTTGAAAGCTTGCGCATCACACCGCATTCGTGATTACGCAAAACTTTTTGCTGTTCGATCATTTCACCGATATCTGCGTCTTTGTAATACAAAGTCAGGTAATCCGCATAGCCATTCAGATCTCGGGCAGTGAATTTGCCTAAATCTTCATCCGTCCAATTCTCAGGCGTTTTTTCTGCAAAATAGGGGATCTCCTTGGTCGCGTAGCCGCAAAACGTCTGTAAATCGATCGTGTACGCCATACGTGTCAGTACACTTGTGGTCATTGCAATGCTGTTAATAAAATCAGAACAGGATTTGGGAAGCGTACGAAGCATTGCACGGATTTTTCCGGTTCTTTCAGCATTCAGCTGTTCAATATACGATAAATTGGCCATAAAGACCTCCCGGCTTAAAAAGCTTGATTTTTAGATGCAACTATTCGTAAAAGTGTTCTTTAGCGAATAGTATGAATTTAGGATACAACATCCCCTCTGTTTTGTCAAGTCCTCCGCTTTAAGTATAATAATAAAATCGAAGCGTAATTTCTGTTTGAATCACGCTTCGATTTTACTGCATTATTCGTTTTCTTCCTGACCGTTCATGCGGCGATAATCTTTAATTGCAGATGTTGCAAGCTCATCGCATCGATTGTTCCACGGGTTATCAGCATGCCCCTTCACTTTGAAGAAACGAACCTCATGCTTTTTGATCTTGATAATCTGCAAAAGCAGTTTCCAAAGATCACTATTCTCAACCGGCTGCTTTTTGCTGTTGATCCACCCATTCTTCTGCCAGTTATCGATCCAGTGATCGTTGAACGCATTTACCGTGTATGCAGAATCGGAATACACTTCAACTACGCAAGGTTCTTTCAGTGCGCCGAGACCGCTGATAACCGCAAAAATTTCCATGCGGTTATTCGTGGTATTAGGCATGTGTCCTGACATTTCCTTGGTTTTGCCGTTGTAATTCAGGATACAACCCCATCCCCCGGGTCCGGGATTTCCGGAACAGGCTCCGTCTGTATACAATTGTACAACTCGTTTTTTCTTTACTTCAGTCATTTGCCGGAACTCCTGGTCATTTGCATATTCTTTTCCGCGCAGGCTTCCATGGCTTTCATTACAGCTGCACGCATACCCTTCTCTTCAAGCACCTGCACAGCTTCAATCGTTGTGCCGCCGGGAGAGCAAACCTGATCTTTCAATACTGCGGGATGCAATTGGGTTTCAAGTACCATTTTGGCAGAGCCCATCACAGCCTGAGCAGCACAGGAAATGGCCATTTGTCTGGGCATACCAAGCTTAACAGCAGCATCCGCCATGGCATCGATGAACATAAACACGTAAGCAGGACTGCTTCCGCTAACCGCGATCACAGCATCGATCAAGCGCTCAGGTACGAGCTGCACAACTCCGAGGGTGGCAAATAGCTTTTGAGCCCATACATAGTCTTCTGCGCAAAGCGTAGTTTCCTCGCACAGCGCCAGTACGCCTTCACCAACCAGAGCAGGAGTATTGGGCATAACGCGCAGCAACTGCGCACCGCTTTCCCCTATTACGTTCTGAAGCATTTCTACAGACCAGCCGGCTGCAATCGAAATGAGCTTTTTCGTTTGATCAAGATAAGGCTTGATATTTTGAAGTACATCAGCAAGAAATACAGGTTTTACGCACAAGAGAATCCAATCACAGCTTTTTACGAGTTCTTCGTAGTTACCAGCATTGGATACATTATAATCCTGCTGCCATTTATTGCAGATGACTTCATTCGTGTCGTAAATAAGCACCTGTTCAGGTTCAACAAAATGCTTGCTGATGATTCCCTTTAGAATCGCTCCACCCATGTTTCCGGCGCCAATAAAACCGATTTTCATACAAGTGTCTCCCCTATCAAAAAAAGCGGCGGACTTTACATCCGCCGCTTCCCAATTTTACTCCTTGGGAACAGCAGGCTGCACAGGGGCAGTACCTACCTTGGCATTGGCATCGCGGGCATGTTCGCGAACATGCATCGTAATGGCCTTCTTGGGACACTTGGCAGCACACATACCGCAACCGGTACAGGC
>JAZKYW010000301.1:0-8399 GCA_045612325.1 Candidatus Limiplasma sp.
GAACACGTCCTCCTGTTGATCGTCGAAACCGCCCGCCGCTCTGCGTCTTGCGGTCATGCTGTCGAATATTTCGTCCATGCGGCGATAGTCCGCCGCCGTATAGGGCTTGCCCTCGTTGCCGAGGCCCCATTCGCGTTCCCACCGTTCGCGCTGTGCCATGCCGCCGTTCTTCGCCCTCACGGGGTCTATGACGCCCCGGTCAAAGCCCTGATCCGAACGGTAGTTCATGCGCCGGATATAGCCCTCCCAGCTTGTGCCGGAAACGGTGGGGTCATACGGCACGTCAAGAAACGCGCACATGGAATACAGCGCCAGATCGGGGCCGATTGTGTCCCGAAGCTCCAAAAACCGCGCCGCCGTCTCCGGCAGAAAAACCTCTCTTTTGAAACTCATGCTTTCTTCCACTTCCTTCTTGCAGGCAAGCATGAGGTCGGCAAGCTCGTCGATGATGATGACGATACGGGGCAGTTTTTCCTCATCGGGGCCAAGCTTGGCGTTATACGCAGAGATCTCGCGCACGTTCTTGGTCTGCATCTTGTGATAGCGGTCAAGCATTTCGGCAACTGCCCACTGCAGGGCGCCTGCGGCCTTGTGCGGGTCACTGACAACGGGGATCAGCAGATGCGGCACAACGTTGTAGCACTGCAACTCGACCACCTTGGGGTCGATCATGATCATTCGCACTTCTTCGGGAGAAGAACGGAACAGCAGGCTGTTGATAATGGCATTGATACAAACGGATTTACCGCTGCCCGTCTGACCTGCGATAAGCAGGTGGGGCATTTTGGCAATATCACAAATCACGGGACGGCCTGCAATGTCACGGCCAAGCGCCACGGCAAGGGGCGATTTGGCAGAGCGCATCTCAGGGCTCATCAGCACTTCGGAGAGCGTAACGCTCTGAATCTCTTTGTTGGGCACTTCAACGCCGAACAGATTGGTGCCGGGGATGGGAATCTCGATGCGCACACCGCCGTTAGCTGCCATATCCAGAGCGATATTATCGGCAATGCCCTGAATGCGCTTGACATTGATACCGCTGGAGGTAAGCCCCAGCTCAAAACGCGTTACGGCAGGGCCGTGCGTTACACGCTCAACGCGTGCAGGAATGCCGAAGCTTTCAAGCGTGCTTTCCAGCTTGGCAGCATCCTCAGCGTCAACGGCACGGGTATCCACGTTTTCACGGCGCTGCTGCTGATTGAGCAGGTCAATGGAGGGATACGCATAGGGAATGCTCTCCACCGCGTACTTGGGCTGTTCTTTCTTGACGTGAGAATAAATCTGCGCGGGATTACCCTGCTGCTGAGGCTGCTCGTCAGGGCTGACAGGGCCATCCAGAGGCATAAAGGAGGGCGGCGGCGTCATCTTGGGACGCTTGTAAGCAGCCTGAGGGTCGGGCTTTTCCTCGACCTCGGGTACGATGTACTCCTCGGCGTCTTCGTATTCCTCAACGGGCTCCGGGTCTGCAACAGGGGGCTGATAGGCTTCCACCGCAGGAGCAAAGGTGTTGACAGGCGCTTCGTTTGCGCGAACGGCTTCCATGGACTGCGCCTTGCTCTGACGGATGCTTTCGATACGGTCGAGCGCCTTTTTGCGCGTGCCTGCCGTAACAGGGGGCTGAGTATTCTGCTGCTCCCCCTGCTCCATGCCCATTTCACGGGGCGTAAAGGTCATACGGGTCTGATACGCCTCCTGAGGCTGTGCCTGCTGCTCAGGACGGGCCTTTTTGCGGCTCCAAAGCGGCTGTTTGCCCTGCTTGTCGATGATTTCATCATACATCTCGCCCTGCGGCTGCTGAGGATAGGACTGCATGGGCTGCTCGTAATAGGGCTGCTCAGGCGCCTGCTGATAAACAGGCTGCTGATTTTGCTGCATCTGACGGGCATATGCCGCCTGCTGCATACGCGCGGCATGCTCCGCCTGTTGCTGCTGCATGCGGGCAGCCTGTTCGGCCTGCTGCTTCTGCATGGCGACCTGCTGCTCGTACGCCTCCTGTGCCTGACGCTGCTGACGCTTGGACTTGCCTTCTGCCATACCCATGCGTACCGCATCCACCATCTGCATCACGTCAAAACGGGTGACCAGCAGCAAACACACAGCACAAATCACGCCCAGCGCAACAGAGCCGAGCGTGCCGCCCATCAGTACCCATGCAGGCCATGCAAACAGCATGCCCAGCATACCGCCAAAGCCGCCGCTGTTTCGAGCAACCTTATACGATGCTTTGATCATATTCCAGTAGCTGCCGGGCTCGGGAAGCGGAGGATTCAGCGAATTGTTTTCTTTTACAAGGTAATCCATAAGCGTGTAGGTGCCCACTTTACTCATCAGGTTGATGATGCCGAGCACAGCCAAAAACATCAGCGTAACAAGAATGAACACTCGCTTGGATACCTTTCGGCCTGCGGAAAGCGCCACCAGCACGCCCAGCCACAGCATCAGGACACTGACAACGACGCACAATCCGCCGCCCAGACCCTGCATGATGCGTTTGACGCCATAGAATACCGTGCCCTTCAATCCGCCTACAACGGAAAGAAGAGAAACCACGCCGAGCGCAATGAGAACAACGCCGACGACCACAAAGGCCGTCAACGTGTTCGAGTTATATTTTGCAGCTTTTTTCTGTGTGCTGCGTTTTGCCATATATCTAAAACCTCCGGTTTTTTACTTGCAAATCTGAATCGTGCGAAGCGTATTTTCGGTATCTGCGTAAAGGCGAAGTTCATTTTCGCCAAAGCGGTACACATCGCATACGCCTTCGTACAGGCCGTAATCGTAGGCCATGTTTAAGGTCATTTCGATCGTCTGGTCAGCTTCACCAAGTGCATCCAGCCATTCCGCACGCTGCGCGGCACCGATGACCATACCGCAGAATTCGCCGCGTCTTAGCTGAATGCCTTCCACAACAGAGTTTTCATACTCCTGCTCAATGGAATCGGAAATGACCATTACTCCGCGAAAATCGGGATGTTCCATCACGAAATAGCGTCCGCCGGGAAATTCATCGGGCGTGCGCAGCAGGCGATAAGCATCCGCCGCTTCCTGCATGTTATCCCCCAGCTTTACAGGCAGCTGAGGCACAACGCCTGCGGCAACCAGTTCTTCCACGTGTTCGGCGGTTTTGCCCTCGGGCACAATACCCTCCTGCCACAAACCGTCCAGCTCAGCATACCAGAACTGGCATGCGCCGCTGTAACCGCTGGCAAGCAGGAACTGGTCGGAAGGATACCAGAAAGTGATGCCGTTTTCATCCACGGTAAAACTGTCCGCAGGCAAGGGTGTGATATCGCTGTCTTCAAGGTAGCCGTTCAGTTCTTCCGAAAGGCTTTCCAAAGCAATTTCCTCCATGCGCGCTACGGCTGCATCCACATCCGTAAACAGTGCATCAAGCGTTACCCTCTCCCCTGTCGCCAGGTCATATGTCGCAGCGGTGTAGGCATGACCGTCACGCTTTTGGGGCAGTTTTCCCCTTGCGCTGATGACCACCGAGAACAGCGTATCATCAAGATAGGCTTCGTAATCCACCGTCAGGGTCTGCTGCCCCGTGAGGGTAACCAGCGTGATCATATGATTGGTCACGCCCGAGGAGAGCACGATGTCATCATTGATCTTTTGCTGAACAGATTCATCCGCCATGCCGGCAAGCTGAGGATAGCGAACGCTGCCGTTGACCATCTGCGCTGCCGTTTCCTTGATTTCGACCGTTTCGGCCTGTGCACACGGCAAAAAGAACATCAAAGCTGCCGCAAAAGCGATCATCCATTTCTTCAACACATCATTCGCTCCTCTCTTTTGCTGTGATCTTGCCGTACTATTGTACTTCAAAATCGGTAGTGTTGCAAGTTTGTTACAGTGTTTTTGCCCTTCTGCGCTATTTTTACAATGATGTCAATGCCCCGCTGATGAAGCGGGCAGCGCATGCCCTGTCAGCATGGGCTGCAGCTGAATGCCTGCCAGGGCGGCTGCAACGGTACGCGGCAGCTGTTCAAAATCCGCCACAAGGGAGCGCGGCTTTTTGAACGGGTCATCCTGCCCGAAGGGTACAAAATAAACGTTTCGCCATTGCAAAAGCCTGCCGATATTCTGTGCCGCCGCACCCAAACCGTCATTGGTGGATACTGCCAGCACCAGCGGACGTTCGTTGCGCAAATGGCTTTTGGCGCCAAGCAGCGCAGGCGTATCAAACTGCCCGCCTGCCATTTTGGCAAGGCTGCACCCTGTTGCCGGCGCTACGACATAAACATCGCACATTTTTTGAGGCCCGATGGGTTCTGCCTGCGCAAGCGTTATGATCGCCTCGTGTCCCGTAATCTGCTGTACCTTCTCCCTTACCTCATGTGCGCTCATGAAGCGGGTATCCGCCTGCGATGCATTGTATGACAAAACAGGCAGCACGTCATAGCCTCTTTTCACAAGTTCCTTCATTTGCTCCATTGCACGTTCAAACGTACAAAACGAACCCGTAAGCGCAAATCCGATACTGGTTTTCTTCATTCGCCGCACCCCCTCAACAGTTCATACACCGCAGATTTCAAGACCTGCGCCGCGCTCAGGGGCGCATACACAGCAGGCAGAGACGGCAGCACGGAAACGCTCAAGCCCATTGCCCTTGCCTGCTCAACATCAAAGCCATAGGGCGCGCTTGCCATTTCCAAAACAGGACAGTTTCGGGGAATCAGCTTCAGCAAATCTTCGTTCAGAACATGGGCGGGAATGGTATTGATCACCATTTCCATTTTCGACAGGATTGCGTCAAGCTGTGAAAGCAGCACAGCGTTCATTCCATCCTTTTCAGCCTGCGCGCGCTGTTCTTCCCGCCGCACTGCTGCCCACACATGTGCGCCAAGCGCAGCCAGCTTTTCAGCCAACGAGCACCCAAATCGTCCATAGCCCGTTACAAGCACGCGCATGCCACGGAGTGTTCTTGGGCTGCGAAGCATCGCTTCAAAAACGCCGGCTTCTGCGGAGATTTCCGCATTGGCTTGGGCAAATCCCGCTGCATCGGTATAACGCTTCAGCATGTGGGTTTGCTGCAGCGCGTCTGTTTCCAATCCCGCTCCCGCAAGGATGCATGTATCTTTCGAAAGTCTTGAAACGATTTCCTTCGTTGTGATATGTACCCCCGTCATGTTTGGCACCCGCCCGTTTTTTACCGCAAAGGGATACGGAAACAGCACAGCATCCGCCCGTTCAGGACAGAACGTTTCCTCATCCCCCGCCTTCAGGCCAAGCGTTTGTACCTGAAAGCCATCGTCTTTCAACAGTTCAGCCAGCAACAAGGCGCGCCTGTCGCCGCCTGCCACAAGAAGATTTTTCAAACAAAACCGCCCCCCGCTGATGCAAGATACTGCATCCTATGCGGGAGGCGGTTGAAGCGTGAAGATCAAATAGCGCGTACGATACGGTCTTCCAGGCGCATTTCTTCGCCGCAGAGCGTAATGGCAAGCGGTGCGCCTTCCAGCAGTTCCACACAGGCTTCGCCCGTTTTGACGCTTACGCGGATCACGCGGTTGCGATAATGGAACTGGAAGGCATAGCCTTTCCAAACCTCAGGCAGGAAGGGATCAAGCGCCAGACCGTCGGTGGTGCGCATACCTGCAAAGCCATGCGCCATGGACAGCCAGCTGCCTGCCATGCTGGTGATGTGCAGGCCGTCCTCGGTATCGTTGTTGATGTTATCAAGATCAAGGCGCGCGGTGCGCTGATACATTTCAACAGCCTTGTCATGATAACCGAGCTGTGCCGCCAGAATGCTGTGCACACAGGGAGACAGGCTGCTCTCGTGCACGGTCATGGGCTCATAGAAGTCGAAATTGCGGCGGATGGTATCCTCATCATAAAGATGATTGAGGAAGTACAGGCCCTGCAGCACGTCCGCCTGCTTGATGAAGCAGCTGCGCAGGATGTGATCCCAGGACCAGTGCTGATTGAGGGGACGCTCCTCCTGAGGCAGGTCGGAAGCACGCATCAGGTCCTTATCCATGAAGGTATCATGCTGCACAAAGATGCCCAGATCCTCATCCTCGGGATAATACATGCGCTCCACAACATCCAGCATGTGGGCGATCTCTTCGGGCGTGATGTTCAGTTCCGCCAGGCGCTCCTTGCTTGCGCGGTGCACCTGCGTAACAAACAGGCCGATGCTCCACGCTGCGATGCGGTTGGTGTACCAGTTGTTGTTGACGTTGTTTTCGTACTCATTGGGGCCGGTCACGCCGTGGATCATGTACTTCTGCTTACGCTTGGAGAAGTGCACGCGGTCGGTATAGAAGCGCGCGATACCGCACAGCACATCCAGACCTTCCTTGAGCATATAACCGTAATCGCCCGTATAGGTGGCATAGTTGAAGATGGCATGCGCGATGGCGCCGTTGCGGTGGATCTCCTCAAAGGTGATCTCCCACTCGTTGTGGCACTCGATGCCCGTGAACGTTACCATGGGATACAGCGCACCCTTCAGACCCTGCTGACGCGCATTTTCATAGGCGCCGTCCAGCTGCATATGGCGGTAAAGCAGCAGCTGCTTGGCAACGTCCTGACCTGCGATGGCCATATATACGGAGAGGCAGTAGGCTTCGGTATCCCAATAGGTAGCGCCGCCGTACTTTTCACCGGTAAAGCCCTTGGGGCCGATGTTCAGACGAGGGTCATCGCCGGAGTAAGTGCTGAGCAGCTGGAAGAGGTTGAAACGGATGCCCTGCTGCGCAGCATCGTCGCCTTCGATGGTCACATCACAGCCCGCCCAGCGGTTTTTCCACGCGCGGGAGTGCGCATCGCGAAGCTCTTCGTAGCCGGCTTCACGCGCATGAGATGCCGCATGCAGTGCAACGGTAGTCAGCACCTTCTGCTCATAATCGCGGCTGGTAAAACAAAGCACATATTTTTCAAGCGTGATGGTCTCGTTGGGCTCTGCGTCCACAGTATACAGCATTTCCGCATAGCCGCTTTCCAGCTTGCGGCTTTGCATCTCCATCTCATCGGACCAGCAGCTCATAGCGGCAGCCACGGCAAAACGAGGCGTACCGAAGGGATTTTCCTTGGTCTTGGTCAGGATGGCAGCGCCGTCAACGCTTTCTTCCTCGGCAAGCATATCCCAGAACGTTTCGTCATAGTTGCTGTCAAGGTTGCGCACATTACCATCCAGATAGGGACGCATTTCGATATGCGCGGCATAATCAGCCGTTACGCTGTAACGAATCGCCAGCAATTCTTTCTGCGCAAGGGATACGAAGCGCTCCGCGCGTACCTTGAGCAGGCCTTTGGCGGTCTTAACAGTAAAAGTACGCAGGAAAAGACCGTTCTGCATATCCAGCTCGCGGTAAAAATCAAGTACTTCTGCCTTGTTCAGGTCAAGCGCTTCGCCATCCACCTCAACGTGAATACCATTCATGCGCACACAGTTGATGGCTTTGCCGAAATAATGGGGATAGCCGTTCTTCCACCAGCCTACGCGCGTCTTATCGGGAAACCAAACGCCGCCGATATAAGTGCCCAGATGCGTATCGCCGCTGTAATCCTCTTCAAAATTGCCGCGCATGCCCATATAGCCGTTACCGGTAGAGGTAAGGCTTTCGGACAAACGCATATTTTGCTTATCGAGGGCGGTTTCGACCACTTTCCACGGATGAACAGTAAAACTCATATGCTATGAAACTCCTTTCGGATATACGAACATTTGTACAACTGGAATCATCCTACTGTATTCGTCTGCAAAAGTCAATAGGGTGAGCACCCCGCATCCCCCTTGCAAGCGGCAGAAAAACAATCAACAAACATACCAGCCCCGCAAGCGCATACAGTTTGTCAACGATAGCGGAAAAACCAATGGCGGATACCCCCAAAGGCAGCACAAAAACGAGCATTGTTTTTGTAAGCAGCTGGCTCGAAAGCGCTTCCGCCGCATTGCGAAGCCCAAGCATAACGGAAACAAGCGTTGTAAGCACCGAAAGCCACAAGAGAAACACGCTCAGCAGATATCCGTTTCTGCCGTATGCAGAAAGAAGTACCACAAGCGGAAACGCCATATTTTCCAGCTCGGGGTGTCTTGCGTACAGACTGTGACTTACCAGCAGCAGCACAGTCATCAGCCAGCCAAACATCAAAGAAATCCGTCCGCTTTTCCCCTGTTGGGCGCTTGCGCATACAACGCTGATTGCAAGCGTCATGTTCATCGCCGCATATCCCGCTGCCCGAGCCAAGGCCTTCCCCAGGGATGGCAGGTCGCCAACGTTTTCGCTGACGGTGCTGCCTGCAGGCTGTATGAGGCAAATCATCAACGCGAGCAACATCAGCAAACTCAATACCGCGCTGCAGACGCTCATGAATTTCATTCCTCTTGTGCCAATCACCCATGCAGCCAACAGGCTTCCCAAAAGGCCGACAGGATATGCAAAGCG
>JAZKYW010000302.1:0-2305 GCA_045612325.1 Candidatus Limiplasma sp.
TTTGTCGGCTGCGCGACTGCCGAGGAGATCGACATGGTTGGCGCTGTTTCCGGCGCGACGCTGACCTCCAATGCGCTCAAGGAAGCCGTGAAGAACGCGCTGGCGCAGGTGAAGTAATCTGTAAGTCCTTCTTCTTTCTTCTTATATCCAGAAATCCCCCGGGAATTTTCCCGGGGGCTTTTGCGCATCTGCACGGATGCAAAGTGTTGCATGGACAACAAACAGGAGCCTTTCCCAAAAGGGAAAGGCTCCTGATCATATTTAGTGTTTGTCTTATTCGCCGATTATGTCCCACAGGCGCTGGAGTTCTTCCTGACTGCCGTATTCCAGAACGATCTTGCCCTTCTGCTCCGTGCCCTGCATGGAAACTTTCAGGCCGGTGGCGCTGCGAAGGCGCTCGCGCAGCTCCTCGTATTCCACGGGCAGCGCGGATGCCTTCTGCGGCTTGTCCTTCTTTTCGGGGGTCTTTCTGGCGGCTTCTTCCAACTGACGCACGGACCAGCCCTGCTTGATCGTCTTGGCGAAGAGATCGGCGAGCATCTTCTTGTCCGTGATGCCGGCGAGCACGCGGGCATGGCCGGCGGAAAGCGTGCCGTCGATGACGGCAGCCTGCACAGCCTTGGGCAGATTCAGCAGGCGCAGCAGGTTTGCCACGGCGCTGCGGCTGCGGCCCAGGCGCTCGGATACGGCTTCCTGCGTCAGCGCGCACTCGTTCATCAGCGTCCAGATGCCCTGCGCTTCTTCGATGGCGTTGAGGTTCTCGCGCTGGATGTTTTCCACCAGCGCGGCCTCCTGACGCTTGATTTCGTCCCACTCGCGCACAATGGCGGGGATGTCGGAAAGCTCTGCGATGCGCGCAGCGCGCCAGCGGCGCTCACCGGCGATGATGGTGTAGCGGCTGCCGTCGCGGGCGACGAGAATCGGCGCGAGCACGCCGCTGTGACGGATGGAATCCGCCAGCTGGGTAAGCGCTTCGTCGTCGAATTTCTTGCGCGGCTGGTTGCGGTTCGGGTCGATATCGGAAAGCGGCAGCTCCACAACCGCATCGGCCGGCACGGCGGCCTGGCTGCGGCCCTGCGCCGTCTCCACGGATTCGACAACTTCTTCAACGTCCGGCAGGATGGCGCTCAGGCCCCTGCCAAGACCCATTTTCTTTGCCATGGCGGAACAAACCTTTCCTTCAATCGTGATGAAATCGTGTTATGAGCGAGGGATTCAGCGGCTGCGGGAGCTGCCGGCGAGGAATTCCTTCGCCAGCGACTGGTAGCTCTGTGCGCCCAGGGAGCGCGCGTCATACAGGTGGATCGGCAGACCGTGGCTGGGCGCTTCGCCCAGGCGCACATTGCGCGGCACAACGGTGTTGTACACTTTGCCCTTGAAGACCTTGCGAACCTCCTGCGCAACCTGAATGCCCAGGTTCGTGCGCGCGTCCAGCATCGTGAGCACAACGCCTTCGATCGTCAGCTTGCGGTTGATCTTCTGCACCTTCTGGATGGTGCCCATCAGCGCGCTGACGCCTTCCAGCGCGTAGTATTCGCACTGAATCGGAATGAGCACGCCGTCGGCAGCGCACAGCGCGTTGAGCGTGATCAGGCCCAAAGACGGCGGGCAGTCGATGAAGATATAGTCAAAGTCGGATTTGGCTTCCAGCAGCGCATCGGCAAGGACATGCTCGCGCTCATCCATGGAGGCCAGCTCAATCTCGGCGCCGGCGAGGCGGATGTCCGCCGGGAGAACGAAGAGCGTATCCACTTCCGTTTTGGCCAGCGCGCCGGAGAGCGGAACCTGACCGGCCATGACCTCGTAAACAGTGGGGGTCTTTTCCTTCACGCGAACGCCCAGTCCGCTGGAGGTATTTCCCTGCGGGTCGGCATCCACGACGAGCACGCGGTATCCTGCGGCGGCCACGCATGCGGACAGGTTGACGCTGGTGGTTGTCTTGCCCACGCCGCCCTTCTGGTTGGTAATTGCAATGATTTTAGCCATGATGTTCCTCGGTGATATCAGAATACAGCCCGGTCATTCGAGCTGGTGGTTTTCGGTGAGCACCTGCACATAGCAGGAGCGTTCAAATTCGTCCATCGGGAAGCGGTTCACAAGCTCGCGCATCGCGGCGAAAGAACCGTCCCGGGAAAAATCAAACAGCGCGTCCTGAAGCGAATCGCTGACAGGAAGCTTTGCATACGCCATGGACAGAAGCCTGTCGGCCAGATCGCGGATCAGCTCGCCGCGGATACGCGTACGGCGCCCGTCGTCCAGGGTGACGACCATGGTCTTGTCCGTTCCCGTATAGACGGCGTTGAAG
>JAZKYW010000303.1:0-9698 GCA_045612325.1 Candidatus Limiplasma sp.
GTGGTAACCACGGTGTTGTTATCCAGCTGTCCCCTGCCCTGCATGTACCGGCCCAGGATATACAAAATGTGGTCGCCGGAGATGATCTGACCGGTTTCATCCACGCACAGGCACCGGTCGGCGTCGCCATCGTAGGCAAAACCCACGTCCAGGCCGTTTTCCACCACGAACTTTTGCAGCGCTTCAATGTGGGTGGAGCCGATGTTTTCGTTGATGTTGGTGCCGTCAGGCTCGTGATAGTAGCAGCTCACCTTGGCGCCCAGTTCCTTAAACACCGTGGGAGCCACTTCATAGCTGGCGCCCTGTGCGCAGTCCAGCACCACGTGCAGGCCGTCAAGGCGCACGTTGGTGGTCTCCTTGACAAAGTCCACATAGCGGCGGGTAGCGTTGCGCTGACGCACAGGACGGCCCACGCTGCTGCCAACGGGCATTTCAAAATCGGCGGGCATGCCGTTTACGACCAGCTCCTCGATTTTGTCCTCGATGGCGTCGGGCAGCTTGTAGCCGTTTTTGTCAAAAAACTTGATGCCGTTGTATTCCACCGTGTTATGGCTGGCAGAGATGACCACGCCCGCATCCGCCTCATAATAGCGGGTGAGATAAGCAATGGCGGGGGTAGGCAGCACTTCCACCAGTACGGCGCGCGCACCTACGGAGCAAATGCCTGCCACCAGCGCGCTTTCCAGCATTTCGCCGCTGATGCGCGTATCGCGTCCCACAAGAATGGTGGGGCGGTGCACATCGCTTGCCAGCACATAAGCGCTGGCCTGTCCCAAACGGTAGGCAAGGTCGCAGGTCAAATCCTGATTGGCAATGCCGCGCACGCCGTCGGTGCCGAACATTCTGGCCATGATAATTCCTCCCTGATCAAAAATAGCAAGGGAACGACCGCGCGGGTCGTCCCCTGCACAGCGTTTGTCCAACGCTTATTTTATGCCCAGAATACGTCGGTATTCTTCGCGTCAAAAATGAGCACTTCCTTAAGGAAGCTGATGGCCTTCTGCAGGCCTTCGGTGGGCGTCATCAGGCTGTCCTCATGCTCGATGGACAGCACGTCATCATAGCCCACAAGGCGCAGATTGCTCACAATATCCTTCCACACGCTGTAATCGTGACCGTAGCCTACGCTGCGGAAGATCCATGCGCGGTTCAGTTCATCGGTGAAGTTCTTGGTATCCAGCACGCCGTTGACGGGGCAGTTGATGGGATCGATCTTGGTATCCTTGGCATGGAAGAAGTAGATGGCGTCGCCCAGGTAGCGGATGGCAGCCACGGGGTCGATGCCCTGCCAGAACAGGTGGCTGGGGTCAAAGTTGGCGCCGATAAGGGGACCGACGGCCTTGCGCAGTTTCATGAGGGTCTCGGGGTTGTAGACGCAGAAGCCGGGGTGCATTTCAAAAGCGATCTTTTCAATGCCGTGGGCAGCCGCAAAGGCGCTGGTCTCACGCCAGTAGGGAATCAGCACTTCGTTCCACTGGTAGTCCAGGATCTTGCCGAAATCCTCAGGCCAGGCACAGGTGACCCAGTTGGGGGTCTTGTCCTCGGGAGAGCCGCCGGGGCAGCCGGAGAAGGTGATGATGCGCTTTACGCCCAGCTTTTCAGCCAGCAGCACAGCGCCCACAAAGTCATCGTGGAACTTCTTGGCTACTTCGGGGTCGGGATGCACAGCGTTGCCGTGGGTGCTGAGGGCGGAAATCTCCAGATGGTTCTTTTCCAGAACAGTCTTGAACTGCTCCAGCTTTTCTTCATCATTGAGCAGCACCGCGGGGTCGCAGTGAGCCTTGCCGGGGAAGCCGCCGCAGCCGATTTCCACAGCCTGCACGCCGCTGTCAGCCAGATACTTCATGGCATCCTCAAAAGGCATGCCCGCAAGAATGGGGTTAAATACGCCAAGCTTCATATGGATATCCTCCTTGTATTTGCATGGATGAAAATGGTCAGCGTTCAACTGGTTTCAGTATACTCCGTTTGCCTCAAAAGCGCAAGTTTTCTCAGACGCTCACGCTCTCCTGCTCCTTCTTGGGCACAAATACGTTTTCGGGCTTGGGCACATGGAACTCAACACCCTCGTTGTAATACACCTTTTCGGGCGGATTTTCCAGCATTTCGGGATGCTGGAAGCACTGCTTCATCACCGCAAAGAACTTGGCGTAGGTAGCGCCCGCGCACACGCGCTCGTCCGCCGTGATGCCGATGGGCAGCTGGCACTTGCGCACCACATTGCCCTTGGCGTCAACGGTGTTGAAGCGCTTGGTAACGCCCATACCGAAGAACAGGCTGGTATTGCCGAAGTTGTAAATGTGGTGATGCACGCGCATCAGACCGATGGACGCATTATTGGTAATGAACATGCTGGTGTGGAAGGGCAGCATATCCAGAAGGAACTTAGGGCACAGACCGTAGCGGTCAAGCAGCTTCACCAGCCCCACCACCGCGTTGGGCAGGCCCGGCACCTTGAGCAGCCCGTTGACCAGCTTGAGCAGGAAGCCCGCCGTTTCCTCATGGCGGTTGGCATTGACCGCCGCCTTCATGCGGGCAGATACGTCAAACACCGTATCGGAAGGGTCAAAGAAAATTTTGACGGCATTTTCCTTGATGCTGCCGTCAGGGGTATCCAGCAGCAGGGTAAAGCTTACGGTAAGCTCCTTGCGGTTGTAGAACTGCTTATTCATGATAAAGCGGTTGATCTCGGGCACCTGAGATACCGCGCGCACAAATGCCGCCACAACGATCTCCATAAAGGTGATCTTTGCGCCTTCGCGGCTCTTCTGGGCGATATAGCGCATCAGCGGGTCATAGTCCACGTCATAATCCAAAAATACCTGCGCATCGCAGCGCATGGGCATGATGTAGGGCATCATGCGCACAATGGGGTCCATATCCTTAACGCGTCGTCCCTCGGGGCGGAATCCAAACATGACGTTTCTTCCTTTCGTATATGAACATATCCATCCGCGTACATTTCTCCGCAGACGGAATGCTGTATCCAATATGCTTATGTTCTATTGTAGTGTATAAGGCGAACATTCGTCAAGTACGGCATTGCACTCCCTTTGTGCATATGGTATCATGAATAAAAACCGCTTGGAGGTCAACAAATGAATCAGCAGGAAATGTTCCGCGGCGCCCAATGGCTGACCGCCGGCAACGAAACGCAGGATGCGTTGATTCTGCGCGGACATTTCACCGTCCGCGGCGCACGCAAGGCATCCATCCGCGTGGTGGGTCTGGGTTTTTTCCATTGTTATATCAACGGCAAGCGCGTAAGCGAGGATCTTTTTCTGCCGCTCAACAGCGAATATGAACCCCGCGTCAACTACCCCGCCGGCGAGGTGCTGACGAGCCATCACATCTATGTGCCCGAGTTTGACATCGCCCCGCTCCTCAAGGATGGCGACAACGTGATCACCATTCACTGCGGCGCGGGCTGGTACTGCCGCACGCCCGACGTGGCCTACGGCCGTCCCAAGGCCATCTGGCTCATTTGGGGCGAGGATGAAAACGGCGCGTTCGAGTTTGCCTCCTCCGCCGAGGATAAAGCCATCCCCAGTTATGTGCAGATTTCCAACACCATCAAGCGCGAAGTGCACGATTACACCGCCGTTTCGCCCGATATGCTGCTGCCCGAAACCGATGACAGCAGCTGGCCCAAAGCCGATTTGGCGGATGCGCCCGTGACCGAGTATGCCTTCAGCGACTGCCCTGTTGACCGCGTCATCCGCACGCTGCCCCTGAGGCGCACCTTCTGCGAGGGCGATGTGGCTGCCTACGACTGCGGCATCAACACCACGGGCTGGCCTGTCATCAAGGTCACCGCCCCCAAGGGTGAGCTGGTGGAAGTGGAATTTTCCGAAGAGCTCAACCCTGACGGCAGCATCGACCCCCGATTCAAGTTCCGTCAGTTCTTCCATATCATTTCGGATGGCAAAGAGCGCATCGTGCGCCCCGACCTCACATGGTTCGGTTTCCGCTATGTATCCATCAAGGGCAATGCCGAGCCGCTGTGCGTGGAAGTGGTGCATACCGACGTTGAAGTCACCTCCGCCTTCCATTCGGACAACGAACTGCTCAACTGGATCCATGACGCCTATCTCAACACGCAGCTGACCAACATGCACGCGGGCATCCCCTCCGACTGCCCGCACAACGAACGCCGCGGCTACACGGGCGATGGTCAGCTGGTGTGCCACGCCGCCATGAACATGCTGGACGGAGAAGCTTTCTACCGCAAGTGGATGCAGGATATCGCCGACTCGCAGGATACCATCACGGGCCATGTGCAGTACACCGCGCCCTATGTGCGCTCCGGCGGCGGTCCCGGCGGCTGGGGCTGCGCCATCGTGGGAGTGCCGTGGCAGTTCTACCGTCACTACGGCGATGTGGACGTTCTTGCCAAGTACTACCCCGCCATGAAGCGCTATTTTGACTTCCTTGAGCTGCACTCCCGCAATCAGCTCGTCATCAGCGACAAGGAAGGCGAATGGTGTCTGGGTGACTGGTGCCCGCCCGGCTACATGAAGGTACCCGCGCCCCTCATCAACAACTACTTCTACATCAAGTCCATGAACCGCTGCATCGACATCTGCAGGCTCATCGGCTGCGAGGAGGATATCCCCCTGTATGAAGAGCGCATCGCCGCACGCAAGCAGGCGCTGATGGACGGCTACTTCAACAAATGGGACGGCAACTTCCTTGGCAACCTGCAGGGCGCAGGCGCGTACATGCTGGATATCGGTTTGGGCGATGAACGCGTTTACCCCGGCATGGTGGCGCACTACCGCGAGCTGGGCTGTCTGGATACGGGCATCTTCGGCACGGATATCGTCACCCGCCTGCTCTTTGAGCGCGGCGACGGTCAGCTGGCGATGGACCTGCTGCTTTCCGAAACGCTCAGCACCTTCCACACCATGCGCGAGCGCGGCGCTACCACGCTGTTTGAGTACTGGCCCGGCTCTCCCGGAGACCGCAGCCACAACCATCCCATGTTCGGCGCGGTGGTCGCGTACTTCTACGATTACCTGCTGGGCATCCGTGCAAAGGACAACTGCGCTGCCTACAGCGAGATCGAGATCGCGCCCGTTTTGGTGGATCAGATCAACAGCCTCAGCGGTCACCGCACGCTGCCCGCGGGCAAGGTGAGCGTAGCTTACGAAAAGAGCGATGCAGGCGTTGATTTCTGTATCACCCTGCCCGAAAACCTGCCTGCCGCATTTGTCTTCGGCGGCAAGCGTTATCCGCTCAACCCCGGCGAAAACCGCTTTACCCTGTAAACAACGAAAGTGAGGAAAACCACCATGGATCAGAAATACCGCGACTTTCTGCGACTGGTGATCTATCAGATCTACCCCCGCAGCTTTCAGGATACCAACGGCGACGGCATCGGCGACCTGCGCGGCGTAACGCAGCGCCTTGACCACCTGAAGGAGCTGGGCATAAATGCCATCTGGCTGTGCCCCTGTTTCAAGAGCCCCAACGCTGACAACGGCTACGATGTTGCCGATTACTGCGACATCATGGATGAGTTTGGCACCATGGACGATATGAAGGAACTCATCGTCCAGATGCACGCCCGTGACATGAAGATCATTCTGGACCTTGTGCCCAACCATACCTCCACCGCCCACAAGTGGTTCCAGGAATCCCGCAAGGGCAAGGACAATCCCTACAGCGATTTCTACTACTGGTATGACGAGCCCGTCAACGACTGGAAGAGTGCCTTCCGCGGCAGCGCATGGGAATATGACGAGATGCGCGGCCAGTACTACCTGCACTCCTACGCCGTTTCTCAGGCCGACCTCAACTGGAACAATCCCGCCGTGGTCAAGGCCATGCAGGACGTTGTGGACTTCTGGGTGGATATGGGCGCGGACGGCTTCCGCATCGACGTTATCGACCAGATCTCCAAAGACCTTGACGGCACCATGTACCCCGGCGGACGCAACTGCTTCGGCCCGCACCTGCATGAGTACATCCAGGCGCTGTTTGGCCGCGAGAAAACCAAGCACCTGTTCACCGTAGGCGAATGCTGGGCCGAGGACATCGACGAGATCAACCGCCACTGTGCCGCCGAGCGCAACGAGCTGAGCACGCTGTTCCAGTTCAACCACGTCAAGGTGGGCCGCAAGGACAAGTTCACCCGCGACCCGCAGAGCATGCGCGTTGTGCGCGATATCCTGATCCGCTGGCAGGAGCAGACCGCGCAGTACGACCTGCTGCACTCGCTCTTTACCGATAACCACGACAACGTGGAGTTCATCTCCCGCATGATGAACGATACCGACAAGCGCTACGAATCCGCCACGTGCGCAGCCGCCATGTTCTACCTGCTCAAGGGCGTGCCCTTCATCTATCAGGGTCAGGAATTCGGCATCACCACCGCGCACTACCCCACCATCGAGCAGTTTGACGATATCGAAAGTAAGAACGCCTACAAGGAGTTCATCCAGACCATGAGCGCCGAAGAAGCCATCGAAAAGATCAACTTCGGCAGCCGCGACAACGCGCGCCATCCCCTTGCGTGGGACGCGAGCGCAACCGGCGGCTTCAGCACCAGCGACAAGCCCTGGATCGCCTATCACAGCCGCCTTGCGGAGGTCAACCTTGAAAGCGACCTCGCCGCCGAGCGTTCCGTGTTCCGCTTCTATCAAAAGCTGCTCAAGCTGCGCGCAGCCACCCCCGCCATGCTGGACGGTGAATTCAAGGTCATCTCCAAGCCTGAGGATGAGTATTTCGTCTATACCCGTTCTCTGGACGGCGAGACCTACGTTGTTATCTGCAACTTCGCTGAAGAACAGACCATCGAACTGCCCTTCGAATGCGAAGCGCCCGTGCTGGCAAGCCTCGACCGCACCGCCGCCGACGGCGCTTATCAGCCCTACGAATGCGCCGTATGCAGGATCAAGTGATCCCCTTTACCACAGCGAAGCCCCTGCCGATTTTCAGGCAGGGGCTTCAATGTTTATTTCTCTTGGGATGCGCATGTGCACTTGCCCGCGCCGCAGCTTTTGGCGTGGGGACAGCCTACGCATTTGGCTCCGCTCTTTTTGGCTTTGTATACGTAGCCGACTGCAGCAGCCAGAATCAAAACCAGTACAGCAATAGCGATCACATTGCCCATATTCTTTCTCCTTTGCGCAGACACTCGTCAAGCGCGGGCCTTCAGTTCATACTCCGCCTTCAGATTGACATTGGCCTTGCGGATGAGATATACCAGCACGCCGGCCATGGCCAGTACAGCGATCAGGCCGCCCACGAAACCAGCGCCGAAGGAACCGGTGGTGATGAGGGTGCCAACCTGATACACCAGATAGCCGATGGTGAAACCGGTGCCCAGCTGCAGCGCGATGCCGCCCCACAGCCACTTCTTATCCTTCATTTCGGAGTTCATGGCGCCGATAGCGGCAAAGCACGGCGGGGTGAAGAGGTTGAACATCAAATAAGCCAGCGCAGCCACCTTGGTGATGGCAAAGACCGTGGCGACCTCAGCGCCGGCGCCTTCCATCAGGGCCAACTCCTCGGTATCGATCAGATTCTCAAGGCCAACGAAGCATACAGCCAGCGTGCCTACAACATTTTCCTTGGCGATGAAGCCGGTAACGGCAGCAGCAGCCAGCTGCCAGCTCAGCACGCCCACAACGGGCACCAGCACATAGGCAAAGGGATGAGCAATGGAGGCCAGAATGGACTGTTCGGCCGTTTCAGCCACGGTGAAGGACCAGGTAAAGGTCTGCATGATCTGCACGGCGGTGTTGCACAGCAGGATGATGGTGGCGGCCTTCACAATGTAGGACCAGCCGCG
Organism: Candidatus Limiplasma sp.; assembly: GCA_045612325.1. Classification (GTDB taxonomy): domain Bacteria; phylum Bacillota; class Clostridia; order Christensenellales; family Aristaeellaceae; genus Limiplasma. The sequence goes on from JAZKYW010000303.1 coordinate 7,799, forward strand.
GCTGCACATGGAGATGAAAGCGCGTTTGAGGCTGGGAGCCTTGTACTCGGGCAGCTCCATAATGAAGAAGGACTTGCGGCTCTTGAAAGCGGTGATCTTGTTGATGAGCAGCGCGCCAAGGAAAATGAGCAGGATGCCGACAAAGTACATCAGCGTGCCCACCCAGGAGGCATCCTCAAAGAAAGCGCCGGCAAACAGAGCGATTACGGGCAGCTTGGCGCCGCAGGGCATCCAGGGAGTGAGCATGGCGGTCGCCTTGCGCTCGCGCTCGTTGCGGATGGTACGGCAGGCCATTACGCCGGGGATGGCGCATCCGGTGCCGATGACGAAGGGGATGACAGACTTGCCGGAGAGACCCACCTTTTTGAAGATGGGATCAAGCACCACGGACACGCGTGCCATGTAGCCGCAGTCCTCCAAAAGGGCGATCAGGAAATACATGACCATGACCAGCGGCAGGAAGCCGACAACAGCACCCACGCCGCCGATGATGCCATCCACCAGCAGGGCGTACAGCAGAGGATTGGTGTTCTCCATCAGGCCGCCTACCCAGCCCTGGAACTGTTCGATCCAGCCAACCAGCGTATCGGCGATCCACGGGCCCAGCGTGGACTGGGAGATATCAAACACAAGGAACATGACCACGGCGAAGATCAGAATACCTGCGATGGGATTGGTGATCACGGCGTCGATCTTGTCCTGATAGTTCTTGTCTTTGGTAAGCACCTTGCGGGTCTCCACCTTGGCAACGATGGCGTTAACAAACTCAAAGCGCTTGCGGTCGGCAGCTACGACCGCTTTTTTATCGGTCAGGTCGATATCGCCCTGCTGATAGGGAGCCTTCTGGCCCTTGCCCACCTGCGCCACGGCAGCGGCAATCACCTTGTCCAGCCCTGCGCCGTTGTCAGCCACAGTTTCCACGATGGGACAGCACAGCATTTCGGATAGGGCGGCAGCATCGATCTTCGTCTGCTTTTTGCTGTTCACATCCGCCTTGTTGAGAGCGACGACAACCGGGATGCCCAGTTCCAGCAGCTGCGTGGTAAAGAACAGGCTGCGGCTGAGATTAGTGGCGTCCACGATGTTGACGATAACGTCGGGGTTTTCGTTCTTTACATAGGCGCTGGTGATACTTTCTTCACTGGTGAAGGGAGACATCGAGTACGCACCGGGCAGGTCGACCGCCACCAGCTCTTCGCTGCCGGTATAAAAGCTTTTTTTGATGGGATGCTCTTTTTTGTCCACCGTGACGCCGGCCCAGTTTCCAACGCGCTCGTTGCGGCCGGTCAGAGCATTGTACATGGTGGTCTTGCCGCTGTTGGGATTGCCTGTCAAAGCAATTCTCATTTTTTTCTTTCCTCCCGACTTGATGCTTGGGTTTCTTTCGCGTTCAATAGTTAAGCATAACTAACTCATCTGCCAAAAAAAGGCGCAGCAGCTTCCTGCTGCGTTTTTTTCTGAGGTGCTCAGCCTACAACGATCGCCTCAGCAAGCTGAGAATCGATATTGTAGCGGGCGTCCTTGACGGCGATCACACAGCCGCGCTTCATGCGGGAGACCACGGTAACAGGCTCTCCGCTGTAGCAGCCAAGAGAAAACAGAAATGCGTCCATTTCCTCGTCATCCGTCACGATATTCTGGATGATGTATTCCTTTCCTTCTTCCGCGTTCATCAGATTCATAGAAATAGCCACCCTTCCAGAATTAGTTAAGTTAAACTAACCGCGGATAATATACCACCGTACTCAATGTTTGTCAACCCTTTCAGAACATTTTCCAAACAAAAATGCTCCCCTTTTTCAGAGGAGCATTTGGTTTCAGCCAATGGGCTTGATATCCGAAGGCATCATCCAGCCGCCGCACGGGCTCAGGCTGACAGGGCCGGTCTGCGGGCCGTCGG
>JAZKYW010000304.1:0-2229 GCA_045612325.1 Candidatus Limiplasma sp.
CCTTGAGGGGGTCTTACAGAAAGGCCCCCCGGACTATTGCGGGCTCCGCTTGTTTTATTGATTCGCGTTTACCTGATGCATGCGGTGTTCTTTGCCGTTTTCAAGGCTGTCATTGTACTGTATCCTTTCGCGCAGCGCAAACTTTACACTCACAAAAACGTATCAAAAAGGCAGTTCGGACAATCTCAACACGGAAAACGCGACCTTTGTCCACCGGGCCACAGTAAAGACTTGACTAAGAAATATCCGGAAAGCTTGCTTCGGCGACGGCTTCTCCATATCATCATCCTGTAGACCTATACAAGAAAGGATGAACATCATGCTTCCCGCGCTGGTCCTGTTTGCCGTCACCTATGTGCTGATGCTTGCCTTCAGCAAGTACCGCCCCTTCATCGCCCTTGCTTCCGCGCTCCTCTTCATCGTTACCGGTATGCTGCCCATTGGCAAGGTGCTTGGAGAGATCGACTTCAACGTGCTTTTGATGATCGCAGGCACCATGGGTCTGGTGGCGCTGTTCATTGAAAGCCGCATGCCCGAGCTGCTGGCTGACGTTATTATGGAAAAGGTGCCCAACGTACAGTGGGCAGCCGTATCGCTTGCGCTGTTTTCCGGCATCATCAGCGCCTTTGTGGACAACGTTGCTACTGTGCTGATGGTAGCCCCCGTCGCGCTTGAGATATGCAAAAAGCTGAAAACCAATCCTGTGCCCTTCCTCATCGGCATTGCGGTCTCCTCCAATCTGCAGGGCGCTGCCACGCTGGTGGGCGATACCACAGCCATCATGCTCGGCTCTGCGCTGGACATGAGCTTTATGGATTTCTTCTGGTACAGGGGCCGCCCCGGCATGTTCTTTGCCGTAGAGCTTGGCGCTGCGCTCTCCGCACTGATCCTCTACATCCTCTTCCGCAAGGAAAAATCCCCCATCCCCCGCGCCAACACACGCACCGAAGTGACCGATATGGTACCCACCGTGCTGCTGGCAGGCACCATCGTGCTGCTCATCGCAGCTTCCTTCCTGCCCAACAAACCCGACATCACCAACGGTTTGATCTGCTGTGCCCTGCTGGTCATCGGCCTTATCTACAACCTCTTCCGCAAGAAGAACCTGTCCGCCGTCACCGAACCCCTCAAGGGCATCGACTTTGAGACCATCGGCCTGCTGCTGGGCCTGTTTTTGATGATCGGCGGCATCAAGGAGCAGGGCGTGATCGACGCGGCTGCGGGGATGCTTGCCAAGCTGGGCGGCGGCAACATGTTCGTGCTCTACACCGTGATCGTATGGGCTTCCGTGGTCATTTCCGCCTTCATCGACAACATCCCCTACGTTGCCACCATGATCCCCGTGATCGCGGGTCTGGCTTCCACGCTGGGCGTTGATCAGGCCGCTCTCACGCCCCTGTACTTCGGCCTGCTCTCCGGCGCCACCCTCGGCGGCAACTGCACCCCCATCGGCGCCTCCGCCAACATCACCGGCATCGGCATCCTGCGCAAGGCGGGTTACAAGGTCAAAAACGGCGATTTCTTCCGCATCGGCATCCCGTTCACGCTGGCTGCCGTCGTGCCCGCCTACATCTATCTGTGGCTGATGTACGGCGTGTGATCCCCCAACTATAGAAACGCAAAAGCAGCATCCGGGCAATCTCCGGATGCTGCTTTTAGCTGTATTTCATTATATTCGATTCGCAGAAACATTACAATACAAACAAGCCGCACCAATTCACCTCGGCGCGGCTTGCTTTTCTTTTTACGATTTGTGGAACAACAGTCTCTCGTAACGCTCCTGGTCGGCGTCGCGGACCATGATCTCCAGCTCCACATCGCCCATGACGGTGTTGCGGCCTTCGGCGTACAGTTCGTCCACCTTGGCTTTGACCGCCTGAACAAGGGGGTCCTGCTTGCCTACCATGTGCTCGCCAAGCAGGCGGAAGTAGCTGTTCATCCAGTGTGCCACGCCGGCAAGGCCGCTGTGGCTGTCCACCGCCACCATAGCGGGACGGTTGAGGATGCGGGAGGTATCGAAGATGTTGTAGATCTCCTCGTCCTTGAGCAGACCGTCGGCGTGGATGCCCGCGCGGGTCACGTTGAAGTGACGGCCCACGAAGGGCTGACGGGGGCTGATCTCAATGCCGATCTCGCGCTCCATGTACTCGGCGATCTCGGTGATGGCGGTCAGGTCCATTCCGCCGGTATCGCCGCGCAGGCTCTGGTACTCCACCGCCATGGCTTCCA
>JAZKYW010000305.1:0-2485 GCA_045612325.1 Candidatus Limiplasma sp.
GGTGTTGTTTGGTTATTTCCACTTCTGCAGGAAGGGCTGTTTCTCCAGCACCTTGACCAGCGGTACGCCAAGCAGATAGCACACCACCGCCTGACCGATGCCTACGGTGAGCATGTTCATCCACAGCATGGGGATCTGATAGCCGTAGGTGAGCACCAGACCGATGATGACCGCATTGCAGATGACGGGCGGCAGGGCGCGCACCCAGACGCTGCCCTTGATATGGCGGGTGAGTACGGCAGCCAGCAGCGTGGCAAAGGTGCCGAAAACCACGTCATACACGGTGGTGCCCAGCGGGTTGAACAGGTTGCTGATGAGGCAGCCCACTGCCAGCCCGGGCACAGCCTCGGGGAAAAGGATGGGCAGAAGCGTCATCGCCTCGCTGATACGGAACTGGATGGCGCCGTAGCTGATGGCCTGAAAGCCCAGTGTGAGCGCGGCGTACAGGGCCGCGATGATCGCGGAAAGACAAAGGCCGCGAACAGTAAAACGTTTCAAAGCAAAAGCCTCCTTGTGTTTGATGTTCATCGAAGAAGTATACCATGTTTCGATTTTGTTTGCAAACACACAACGCATGTATCCGCCCGTTTGCGGACATACTGTTTTCATCACGCCAAGGGAGGTGAAAAACCATGGCCTGCAACGAAAAGAACCAGAGCATCCTGTGTGATGTGACCAGCTGCCGCCACCATGCCGGAAACGGTATGTGCCGCCTGGAAAGCATCAAGGTAGCGCCCCGCAGCGAATGCCACAGCGGCAAGTGCGACGAGAGCGAGTGCTCCAACTACCACGCCCGATGAACCGTATCCGTCAAAAGAGAGGGAGCAAACGCTCCCTCTCTCTTTTTTTAGTTGTCCGTCCTGCAGTAGATGATGCGCACAACAGGCTCGGTCTGCAATTCAAAGCGAGCCGCAGCATTGCCGCTTTCATCCGTCAAACGTCCGCTGAGCAGACGCACATCCCCCGAGCGCACGTCTTTATCCGCAACGGCATTGGTGTAGGTAAAGCCCGCCACCTGCGCATTGACAAAGGCGTTCAGATAGCCCGATACGCTCTCGGTGAGCGTGCGGTGGGTGTAGCCCGTATCCATAAACACAACGTCCGTCAGATAGGTGCTTCCGTCATATTCCAGCAGATGACCGTCGTTTGAATAGCGCAGTTTCAAAGGAGCCCTGCCCGTAGCGTAGGTCGCAGTCACTTCCCACTGCGTGCCGTCCGTGCGCACGGTGAAGGAGCATACGTCCGTATCCTGCGCCACATAAACGCTTTCCAGAAAACGCCTTGCGCGGGCAAGCGCGTCCATGTCGTCCTCAATGGGCAGGGCAGCGCTCATCCACGTGACCACAGGCACCTTTTCCACCGTGGGCAGCGCCTCGCTCTCGCCCGTGGCAAAGGACAATACCAGCACCGCCGCAGCCAGCAGCGAGCCCACCGCAATGCCCACGCGGCTGCCCCTGACGCAGCGGATGACGCTTGTCACCCTGCGGCGCAGATGCTTGGAGGTGACCGTTGCGCCCATAGACATGGCGATTTCCTTTTCGCCCGCGCTGACGATGACATTGGCATAGGCAAGGCGGTCAAAATCGGGCAGACGCGCCGTGACACGCGCATCGCAGGCCATTTCGCTGTCGCCGTAGCTGAGCCATGCAGCCATCCACACGATGGGATTGAACCAGTGCACCGCGCAGCACACGCCGCGCACCATGCCCCAAAGATGATCCTTCGCCTTGAAATGGCACAGCTGATGCGCAAGCGCCAGCTTCAGATGCGCCTTGGGCAAATCAAGCGGCAGGGCGATGATGGGCTCCCACACGCCTGCAATACAGCCCGCTTGAATCCTGTCGGTATAATACACGCGCACCTTTCGGCGGATGCCGTACAGCCTGCAAAGCTCGCCGAGTAATTCAAGCTCCTCGCCTTCCAATGCGCGCACGCGGTTTTTGCGTACGCTGTTGGCATAGCGCTCATAACGTATCCACAAAAACGCGCCGACAAATGCCGTCATCAAAAGCCACGCCAGCAGAAACCAGCGGCCCGATTCGCCGCTGCGCAGGCGCGATGTGACCGCGGCAATGGGCTCGGCATCCCACGGCAGCGCCTCGCTCAGCGCGTGTCCCGCATCAATGATGCGCTGACGCACCTGGTCCGCCACGGGACGCGCAGCAACGTCCGTCGAAAGGCCGGGCCTGAATTCATCCATCGCGGGATTTGGCAGCGACAGCGGCGTCAAAAGACGCAGAGCCGCCAGACCCCAGCCTGCATAGATCGCCCTGCTGCCAAGCCGCCCGCGCAGGCTCATTCGCACCGCTACCAGCAGCAAAATCAGCACGCTGCCAAACAGTGTGGCTTCCAGCAGGTAATTGAAAACCGTCATACTTCGCATCGTCAGTACCTCCGTGCAGGGGGACGGGACGGGGGAAGTGGGGGTCCCCCCCCCCCCCCCCCCCGGGGGGGGGGCCCCCCCCCCCCCCCCCCCCGCGCGGCG
>JAZKYW010000306.1:0-3643 GCA_045612325.1 Candidatus Limiplasma sp.
CTACCGCCGCCCCGCGACCCGCATGCCGCAGGCTGCGCCCGGGGGATACGCGCCCGTGCAGCGCCGCACCGTGCAGCCTCCCGCCCAAAACTACGCGCCCGCACAGACCTATGCGCCTGTGCAGCAGCCCGTCTATCAGCAGCAGCCGACTTATCAGCAGCAGCCCGCGTACCCACAGCCTGCCGAGCAGCCTGTGTACCGCCGTCCCGCGCCGCCTGCGCATCAGGACTGGCAGGTGGAAGCCGATGACGAGCGCGAGCCCATCCAGCTGCCCGATTGGGTGGTCAAGGTGCCGTGGGTGGGGATCGCCGCGGTCGTGTGCATCTTCATCGCCCTGTTTTTGTGGATCAGGGGCATTCAGTACGAAAAGCAGACCGAAGAGGTGTATGCGCAGCGCGCCGCGCAGGAGCAGGCGCTTGTGGAAAAATATCCCCTGCGCTACCGCAACATCATTGCCGAACGCGCCGACCGCTACAACCTTTCTCCCGCGTTTGTGGCGGCGATCGTGATGAACGAAAGCTCCTTCCGTCCCGAGGTGAGCGCATCCTCCGGCGTTGAGGGCGATTACGCCCGCGGGCTCATGCAGCTTCGTCCCACCACCGCCGAATGGATCCACGGCAAGACCGACCTGACCAACACCTTCTCGGCGGATGACCTGTTCACCCCCGAGGCCAATCTGGAATACGGCTGCTGGTATCTGAATTATCTGTCCGAAATGTTCTACGGCGACCCCGTGCTCGTTGCCGCCGCCTATCATGCGGGACAGGGCGAGGTGCGCAACTGGCTCAACACCGAAGCCTACAGCCCTGACGGGCGCACCGTAGCCATCGACAAGATCCCCTTCGGCGATACGCGCCGCTATGTCACCCGCGTTCTTGACGCTTACGCCGCCTATCTGCGCATCTACTATGGCGGCTGACATCCTCATACGGAGGTAGATCGTAATGTTCAAAAGACTTTTCTGCATGCTGATGTGCCTTGTCATGCTGCCCGTGTGCGCTCTTGGCCAAAGCGTGGATGACGCGCTCATCGTCGGCATGATCTCCACCCGCACGGTGGACCTGACGCCCCTTGAGCCCAAGGAGAGGGACATGATGTCCCTGTACGCGCTGGTATACGAAAGCCTTGTCACCGTGGATGACAACGGCATTCCCCAACCGCTTCTGTGCGAAAGCTGGACCGAAACGGGCGATGGCAAAACGTGGACCTTCACCATCCGCGAAAACCTGACCTTCTCCGACGGCACGCCCCTCACCGCGTATGATATCGCCGCCAGCGGTCAGTACATCCTTGACCTTGCCAACAACCCCGAAGCTGAGGACAACGGCTTTTACGCCAACATCAAGTACATCGTTTCCTCCTTCAACGTGCGCGATGAGCACACGCTGGAGGTAAAGGCCAAGCGCGCCTATTACGGCCTTCTCTACTCGCTCACCTTCCCCGTTGTGCCCAAGGACCAGGTAGGCATGCCCAACCCCATCGGCTCCGGCCCCTATGTGGTGGAGTCCTTTGTGCCCACGGGCTACATGCTGCTCAACGCCAACACCGGCTGGTGGCAGCAGACCCCCAAGGTCAGCTCCATCACGGTCACGTTCTATCCCAACACCAAGGATATGATCAACGCCTACGAGTACGGTCAGGTGGACACGGTGTTTACCCGCTCGGTCGCGGCGGCGCAGTACCGCAGCGGCAACACGTCGCTTTCCATCAAGTACTCCACCCGCCAGCTGGAAGTGCTGCTGCTCAACCACCGCGCCAACTCCTTCCCGCTGGACAGCCTCAACGTGCGCAAGGCCATCCGCTACGCCATCAATACCGAGCTCATCTCCCAGACTGTGTACATGGGCATGACCCTTGACGCCGACACGCCCTACGCCGCCGACAGCTGGCTGTATTACGACCAGGAATCCACCTACGTATACAACCCCGACAAGGCGCGCGAGCTGCTGGCTGCCGATGGCTGGGAGGACCTTGACGGCAACAAGATCCTCAACAAGATCGTGGACGGCGAAAGCAAGAACCTGCGCCTGAGCCTCTACGTATACGAAGACCCCGAAAACGATGTGCGCTACGAAGCCGCCAACATGATCGCCGACATGCTCTACGAAGTGGGCATCGACGCGCACGTGGAGACCATCAGCTACAAAACCTACGAATACGTCGATGACAACGGCGAGACCAAAAAAGTCCGCGACGCCTTTGACGTGCTCAAGGCAGGCAGCTTTGATATGTTCCTGTGCGCCTTCCAGATGGACGTTGTGCCCGATTACGGCTTCATGCTCACCACGGGCAACACGCACAACTTCATCCGTTACTCCTCCAAAGCCATGGACGACCTGATCGCCGACATGCGCGCAAGGGAGGATCAGGCAGGCTTTGCCTACGCATCGCAGGCCATCCAGCAGCAGTTTACCGAGGATACGCCCTTCATTGCGCTGTTCTACCGCGCAGGCGCCATCCTCACCCGCAAGATGTTTACCACCGTGCGCTCCATCCGCGAGTTTGAACTGCTGCGCGGCATTGAAACCTTCGGCCGCTAAGCAAAGGAGAAACACATGAAACGCTTTCTTACGCTGCTTCTCATCCTTCTGCTCTGCGCCCCCTTTGCGCAGGCGGAGGAGATCATCGACCAGGGCACGCCTCCCGATTTTGTCAGGCAGCTGCTTGCTGTTGCCGAGGCTGAGCTTGGGTATGTGGAGGGCGGCAACAACTACTCCAAATACGGCGAGTGGAGCGGCGACCCCAATGCCGCCTGGTGCGCCGAGTTCATCTGCTGGTGTGTTGATCAGGTGGACCAGCAGCAGGGCACGCAGCTGCTAAACAACGTCTACCCCAAATACAGCGGACAGAACACCGGCAAGATCTGGTTTACCAAGCGCGGGCGCTTCGTCTACCGCAAGGGCTACTGTCCCGACTGGGGCTACCAGTGGCTCAAGGGCAGCGACCGTTATCTGGAAAAGAACGAGTACATCCCCCGCCCGGGCGATCTGATGTTCTTCAGCTACAACGAAGCGGGCGATACCGAGCACGTTGCGCTGGTGGAATACTGCAGCCGCAGCGAGTACGGCGACGTCATCATCCACGTGCTGGAAGGCAACAACCCCGACCGCGTGCAGCGCAACACCTATTCTCTGGATGATTCTCAGGTGCTGGGCTTTGGCACCTGTCAGGACGTGGCGGATACCACCCTGCGCTTTGGCAACGAAGGCGACAAGGTGCTTGCCCTTCAGCAGACCTTGTGCGACCTCGGCTGGCTTGCCGAGCGTCATGTAACGGGCACCTTTGGCACCCACACCAAAAAAGCCGTTTCGGATTTTCAAACCTACAACCTGCCGCACCGCACCCCCGCAGGCGTAGCCGACCGCGAGACCCAGCAGGCCATCGAAGCCGCCCACGAACAGTGGGTGCTGGCCTCGCCCGATACGTGGCTGGTAACGGAATAAGGCAGCATATGCAAAACAGCACGGATGAAACGTCATCCGTGCTGTTTTTGATTGGTGCGGGGGGATTTGGGACGGCCTTCGTTCACGCTTTGACCCGGGCAAAGCGGGCGGCTGCGGCAAAGCATCCGCCTGCCATGCGTCAACAAAAAAGGCCACGGCCCCCCCCGGGGGCGCGGGGGCGCGTTACGAGGGCGCCCGCC
>JAZKYW010000307.1:0-2322 GCA_045612325.1 Candidatus Limiplasma sp.
AGGGGCGGGTTTTTTTGTTTGGGGCTGCAGGATTTATCTGCTACTTGACCGGCCTGTGCTGTTCCACGTATAATCAAATCACGTACCCTTGAGGCTGTGAAACAGCCTCAAAACACGGGATTCTTAAGGGCGAAGCCCTTAAGCGGAGAGGTACGGAGAGGCGGAGCCTCTCCGCGTCCCCCGAAGGAGGTCTGTTAATGGTTATCACCCGCGAAGCGCGCTTGAATCGCGAGGCGCTGCTGCTTTCGGATGAACAGATGGAAAAACTGAAGAATGCGCATGTGATGCTGCTGGGGCTTGGCGGCGTAGGCAGCTATGCCGCTGAGGCGCTGGCGCGTGCGGGCGTGGGGGAGATGACCATCGTTGACAATGACGATGTGGCGGTATCCAACTTAAACCGTCAGCTGCCTGCGCTTGCAAGCACGGTGGGGCAGAACAAGGTGGACGTGGTGGCAGCGCGTCTGCGCGACCTTGCGCCCGACCTGATTTTGCATGCGGTGAACGCGTTTTATCTGCCCGAAACACCCGTGCCTGTGCCTGAAAACTGCTCTATGGTGGTGGATGCCATTGATACGACGTCTGCCAAGCTGCATTTGGCGGAGGTATGCATGCAGCGGGGGATACCGCTCGTAAGCTGTATGGGCATGGGCAACAGGCTGGACCCCACCAAAATCGTCATCGGGGATATTTATGAAACCAGCAGCTGCCCCCTGTGCCGTGTGATGCGCAGCCAGCTGCGCAAGCGCGGCGTGCCTGCGCTCAGGTGCGTTTATTCCACCGAGCCTGCCATCACGCCCCGTGTGACCGAGAATGCCGAAACGAAGGGTACGGGCAGACCTGCGCCCGGCTCCGTCAGTTTTGTGCCGTCCGTGGCGGGCTTGTATCTGGCGTACGAGACGATTCGTACGATTGCAGGGTTTTGACAATCGTTTTGTCGAAAAATAGGATGGCGTTTTTGTTTCCAATGTGATACAATTTAAGTTGGAAGACGTATAAACGTCGAAAAGCTTGGAGGGTTCATCTTGAATAAGGACATCATTATCATTGGCGGCGGCGTTGTAGGCTGCGCGGTTGCGAGACTGCTGTCCCGTTATGACGCTGACATCGCCCTGCTGGAAGGCGGCAGCGATGTAGCTGAAGGCGCAAGCAAAGCCAACAGCGGCATCGTTCACGCGGGCTTTGACGCCAAACCCGGTTCTCTCAAGGCGAAACTGAACGTAGAAGGCGCACGCATGTATCCCGACCTGTGCAAGGAAGTGGATGCTCCCTATGGCCGCCCCGGCGCCATGGTACTGGCCTTCAGTGAGGACGAACGTCCCACCATTGAAAAACTCTATCAGCAGGGCATTGAAAACGGCGTGCCCGAAATTCGTGTCATCGAGCATGATGAAATTCTTGAACTGGAGCCCAGCGTAAACCCCGACGTGGTATGCGCTCTGCTCGTACCCACCAGCGGCCTCACCAGCCCCTATGAGCTGACCTGCGCGCTGGCTGACCACGCTGCCGTCAACGGCGTGGAATTCATGCTGGATACCTTCGTCAACAGCATCGAGTGTGTGGAAGGCGGCTACAAGCTGGATACCACCAAGGGCGAAATGACCGCCAAGATCGTGGTCAACTGCGCCGGCGTCAACAGCGCCAAGCTGCACAACATGCTCAGCGATAAAGAACTGACCATCATCCCCCGCAAGGGCGAGTATTATCTGCTGGATCATACCAAGCCCCTGCAGTTTACCATGACCATGTTCCAGTGCCCCACCAAGATGGGCAAGGGCATTCTGGTCAGCCCCACCGTGCACGGCAATCTGCTGCTGGGTCCCACCGCTACCGATGTAGAGGACGGCACCGCAGTGGAGACCACCGCCGCGGGCCTCAAGTGGGCCGCCGATGCTGCCCGCCTCACCTGGCCCAAGGAGAACCTGCGCACGGTCATCACCACCTTTGCCGGCATCCGCGCTCATGAGTCCAACGGCGACTTCGTGATCGGCGCCGTTGAAGGCAAGCCCGGCGCTTACGAGACCGTAGGCGTTGAAAGCCCCGGCCTGTCCGCCGCTCCTGCCATTGCCGAGTATCTGGTGGATATGATCGAAAAGGCCGAAGGTCTGGTCAAGAAGGCCGAGTGGAAGCCCGCTCCCAAGCGCGAAAAGCCCTTCTACGCCATGACGCTGGAAGAACGCGCTGAGCTGGTAAAGCGCGATCCCATGAACGGCGCTCTGGTCTGCCGCTGCGAGCAGGTGACCGAGGCCGAGATCCGCGCCGCCATCCGCCGTCCCGTGGGCGCCCGCACCATCGACGCCGTCAAGCGCCGCACCCGTGCAGGCA
>JAZKYW010000308.1:0-1995 GCA_045612325.1 Candidatus Limiplasma sp.
GGTCTTCATCGCCCGAGATGAGATAGATGGGCACATCGGGCTTCAGCTGCTTGAGCGCGTACAAAAGGCTGAGCAGGGGTTCGTCATTGCCGGTATGACCCACCATGTCGCCCGAAAGCACCACGGCGTGATAGCTTTTGCCGTAGAGAAGCTCGCGCCACAAAACGGGGTCGCTGCCGATTTCGGCTGCGTGCAGGTCGCTCATGTGCAGCACGGTAAAGCCTTCATAGGTTTTGTCCAGCCCCATGATGGCGACCTTTTCGCTCTTGAGCGATACTTTGCTGTTGGCGGCCTGATTGGTAAACAGGCCGATGGCGACCACCGCCCCGATCAGCAAAAGGATCAGAAACGTCCACAAAAGCCCCCTGCGCTCCTGCTGCGGGGCAAAAATATCATTGCTTCGGCGAGCCATGCATGCATCTCCTTTGTTGTTCCCTTACCTCACCATGATAGGGGACAAGGCGGTGCAAGTCAACAGGCTGACGCGGCAGAAATGTGTAAAAATTTGCAGCCCTGACCTGTGGATGGTCAGATGATGTTTTCCCACATCTTTCGGTCCTTCTGCGCTACTTCCTCCATTTCGTCGATCAGGTCATCCAGCGTGAGCAGCGCTTCCAGACGGTCGTTTTGCTCCAGCGTGGTTTTCAGCCGCCTGAACATGCTGTCGGCGTCCCGCGTGTAGAAATGGTCGCTGAGGCAGTTGAGCCAGTGCGCGTCCTGCTGCCATCTTTCGTGCAGGCGGGCGTGCTCCTCCAGCGTGTCGGCAGGCTGCTGTGTGAGGATGTGTTCTCTGAGCACATGCAGCTGCTCCAGATAGCCTTCCGCCGCCCTGCGCTGCAGCGCATCCACCCATGCGGAAACGCCGAATGTGGCAATGGACAGCGTGATGATGAGGATCAGCGCGCGTTTCATCTACCACATCACCTCATCCGCTGCCATGGCCTGTGCGCTTGCGGGCGGCTGCTTGCCGTAGGCATGCGCGGTGATGCTGCCGTCCGTATCCAGATAGCACAAAAGCACGTCCTCGATGTGTTCAAACCCCAGCCGTTTCAGGTGCTTGTGCACCCATGCGGCGTCCTTTCCGCACAGGGGCAGGTTGCTCTTTTGCAGCCGTCCATCCATCACCAGCGTAAGGGGGATGCCCTCGTAGCCCGTTGCAAGCGATACATCCGCAGGGGTGAGCGGTCTGTTCTGGCTTTTGGGAAACACGCTCAGCTTGCCGCTGGTTTCCATAATGGCGGTCCCTACTTCCGCAGGGGTGAGGATGCCGCCTGCCCGCAGCTCCTCCAAAAGGTCGTTGAGGTTAAAGCACAGCTTTTCAAGCGCCTTGTGATCGATTTTTCCGTCGCTGATCACCACCGTCGGCCTGCCCGAAAAGAACGCGCGCAGCTTCTGGCTTTTGAGCGACAGCAGCGTGAACAGCTGGTGCAGCGCGACCGTTGTGAACAGCGGCATGATGCCGTGCCACAGCGGGATATCAAGGCTGGCCATGGGGGTGGAGGCAAGGTCGGCGATCATGATGGCTATGACCAGTTCAAACGGCTGCAATTGACCGATTTGCCGCTTGCCCATCAGCCGCATGGCAAGCACGGCAAAGCATACCAGCAGCAGGCTGCGGATGAGGATGGCGACCATCGTTTACGACTCCGCGCTTTCCAGCCACTGCTCCAGCGCTTCGGCAGTGTCAAAGCCAAGCCCTGTTTCCACATCCTCCCGCGCGGCAGCGGGCAGCTCCTTCACCGCAATGCCCAACTCCCGCACCACGGCAAGCGCATCGCCGTATTTGTTTTGAAATACGCACAGCATGCCTGCGGCGTCAGGCATCAGCACCATGTGGTCGGGACAGTAGATCTCCAGCTGCTGCTCCATTTTGATCATGGCGGCGGCGTACTCCGTGATGCGCCACTCGGGGTACATGGCCTCGATGTTGGTAAGGGTCTTGCCGTATACCTCCACGGGTGCGGCCACGCGCCGCACCACGCTGTGCCCGCAGCG
>JAZKYW010000309.1:0-1757 GCA_045612325.1 Candidatus Limiplasma sp.
CAAAGCACAGGCCAATAACAGGATTCTTAAGGACTTGTAGTCCTTAAGCGGGGTGCAGGGGCAGAGCCCCTGCAAGCCCCTGCCGTTACTTGTTCGCTTCCTTCACGATGTGCGCCACATCCTCGGGCGTAAGGCCGATGATGGCGGTTTTGAAGTTGGTGTAGGTCACCAGACCGGCAGGAGAGCCTGCGGCCTTTTTGACGTATTTGCGCTTGGTGTAGTCGATGGCCTGCTGGGGATGATTGCGGCCCTTGCTGTAATAGGTAGCCAGCTTGCAGGCGTAGAGCAGCGTTTCGTCGGTGGGGTCTTCCTCGGTGCGGATGATGACGTGAGAGCCGGGAATGTTCTGCGCGTGCAGCCAGGTCTCGTTGCCGCGGGCGTGCAGGGTAAGACGGTCGTTTTGCAGGGAATTTTTGCCCACCTCGATAACGGTGCCGTCAGGCGCGGTGAAACGGTAGGGCTTTCCTTCCTGCAGCTTCTTGCCCTTTTGCTTGCGCTGGTTGGCGTCGGGACGTACAAAGCCGCCCTCGGTGAGCACAAAGCGAATCTCGGCAAGGTCGGTGCTGTTTTCGCACTTTTCCAAGTCTTCCAGCGCGTTTTCAAGGATGAGAAGGTCGCGTTCGATGGTCACCAGCTGCTCAGTAGCGTACTGCTCGGCCACTTTGGCCTTGCGGTACTTTTTGTAGTACTGCTGGGCATTCTGCGCAGGGCTCAGACGCTCGGAGATGGGGATGGTCACGTTGGCGCATTCGGGGTCGTAGTAGTTCATCACGGTCACTTTGTCCGCGCCTTTTTCAATCAGGTGCAGATTGGCAGTGAGCAGGTCGCCCCAGATGCGGTTTTGCTCGGTCTTGTCGCTGCTGCGCAGGGTATCGAGCATGATGGCTTTCTTCTTTTCGGTGCGCTCCAGCGCGCTCTTGACGTGCTTTTGCAAGCCTGCGCTCTTCTGCTGCATGCGCATGCGAAGGTCACGCCCAAGGTAGAAGGCATCCATGGCAGCGCTCAGGGTGGGCATGGACTTCTGATTGTCAGGCATAAAAGTACGGTAGGGGAAAGCGAAGAAATCCAGTGCGAGGCCCGCATCATCATAGAGCGTGACAGGGGAAAGGACAGCGCTTTTGAAAAAATCGTTCAAAAGCGGCGCGACCACATTCATATCAAGCTCGGGGATGGGGGTGGATGCGGCAATGCCCACCTGTGCGCAGACTTCCTTGGAGCACACGCTCGCCATGCCCGCCACGCATTCCATCAAACCTTTGTTGAGCGCACAGCTCAGCGCGGAAAGACGCTCCTTGAGCGTGTCGGCGTTCAGGGTCTCGGGGGTGAGTTTATCGGGCTGGGGCGGCAGCTGATAGGTGCCGCCGGGCAGCACGGTGCGCACGCGGCTCATTTCGGCATTGACGTGGCGGATGGAATCGATGATCACGCCATCCTCGCCTACGAGCGTCAGGTTGCTGTGGCGGCCCATGATCTCCAGATAGAGGGTGCGGCGCACATGGTAGCCCATTTCATCCAGACAGTCAAAAGTGATGGCAAGGATGCGGTCGCCTGCGACCTGCTCGATTTCCACAATACGGGAGCCCAGCAGATGCTTGCGCATCAGCATGCAGAACATCGGGGGCTCGGCAGGGTTTTCATAAGTTTGCGATGTGATCTGTGCACGCGCCTGATTGGCGTTGGCGCTCAGAAGCAGCTTGTGGTTGCCTCCTGCGCGAATGATCAAAACAAGCGTTTCGCGTTTGGGCTGGTTCACCTTG
>JAZKYW010000310.1:0-2351 GCA_045612325.1 Candidatus Limiplasma sp.
TGATTTCATATCCGCATCCGTCCTCTTTGAGGCGCAGAATGCCGTTTTTCATCATCAAACAGGCCAAACGTTCTTTGGTGGTCATCGCATTCCACTTATACTGAAACAAATCATCTATGCTTACGCCGAAGTACTCGGCAATCACAGGCAGCAGCATGATATCCGGTAAAGTATACTCGTTTTCCCACTTACTGATGGCCTGAAACGATACGCCGATCTGCTGCGCCATCTTCTCCTGCGTTACGCCCTTGGCCTTGCGCAGGCATTGAATGGTCCTTCCGACCGAGTTCATTTTTCCCGCCTCCTTTTCTTCCTTGGCTTCACATCCGCCAAAACGCCCCATACGGCCTGTGCGGGCGAGGAAAACTCTCTTCTCTGCGGGATCGGCAGGGAAGCGGCGACTCGCTGCATGCTGTCACGGTCGTGATACTCGTTCTGACGGTTGACTTGGGTGGAAATGATACGTTCGTTTTCTTTGGGCTTCATCGCTGATTCCCCTCCTTTATGATTTCACCCGAACAAACATTCGTTCGCCTCGGGTTGTATGCATTATAAGGGCTTGCCATGCAAAAATCAATCAAACAAATTGATAGTTCTTTTCCCTCACCCAAGCGGATATTGAGTAAGGCTCTCGGGCGTGTTATACTGGATGCATAAGCAAAGGAGCGTTGAGCCATGAAGCTGACAGCCATGACCTATAACATTTACTCAGGCCGAAATCTGGCGCGGGATTTGAACCTTGAACACGCTGCCTCCGTAATACGCAAAGTGCAGCCTGATTTTGTTACCTTGAATGAAGTACGCAGCCACACCGAGGATGTAGGGCCCATCAATCAGGCCAGCGAATTGGCAAGGCTTACGGGGTACTACCCCATCTTTGGCAAAGCCATCGATATTCTGGGCGGCGAATACGGCAACGGCTTTTTGAGTCGTCTGCCCGTTTTGCAAAGCGAAGTCATCCATATCCCCGACCCCGAGCGCACGGGCGACTATTACTACGAGCACCGCTGCATTCTGCGCTGTGTGCTTTTGACAAATGAACAGCCCATAACCGTGCTTTGCACACATTTCGGCCTAGCCCCCGCCGAGCAGCAAAACGCGGTGGATGCTGTGCTTGCCCTGCTTGAAAAGGAGAGCAACCCTGTCCTTCTGATGGGTGATTTAAACGCTGAACCCGATTGTCCTGTTCTGCAGCCTTTGTTTGACAAGCTGACAGATACCGCCAAAGGCAGCGGCATTCTGACCTTCCCTTCCGATGAGCCCAAAATCAAAATCGACCATATTTTCTGCTCGCAGCATTTAAAGGCAGCAAAGGTGTACAGCATCGATACGCAAAATTCCGACCACCGTCCGCTGATTGCCGAGCTTCAGCTGGCGTAAAAAACGGGCGGCTGATAGCCGCCCTACATCACCAAGCGAAACACATTGCAAAATTTTTTTGCACCGTCAAAGGAGTTTTTCAGAATGAAAGATAAAATAAATAGTTTATTATCTAAAGAATCCTTATTCGTGTGGAACGAACTAACGACTACAATAGATTCGCTATATGATGTAGATAGATTATGGGATAAGGGATTCGGTGAATGGAAGATAGAATATAAGTATCGCAGAGGTGGGAAGACTCTTTGTACATTTTATGCAAAGGAAGAAATTGCTAATCTTTTGATAACCTATGGTAAAGCCGAAAGAGAAAAGTTCGAGAAAATAAAAGAATCAGTTTCGAAGAAGTTGCAAGACTTATATGAAAAGACAGCAACTTTCCACGATGGAAAATGGCTATGGATACCGCTCGATGATAATATTCAGATTGAAGATATTATTGAAATGCTAAAGATAAAAAGAAGACCGAATCGAAAATAGAAATATTTTTAGTATAAAACCTGGTTACGCACAAATGTCAATTTGTCGCCCAACGAATTCCTCGCTTCTACACTCCATCTTGCGCAACGCATTTATGAATCCGCCAAAACACAAAGCAAACCTCCCCATGAGAAATCTCACAGGGAGGTTTGTCGTTTTTTTCAGCACAGTTTGAACAGCTTTTCCGCAAGCGCGACCGTTTGTTCTACGGTTCTTGTATCATCCCTCAGCAGTACATGAAAGCCTGCGTTCAGGTAGCGCTCGCAGCGTTCGGGTGAGTTGACCCTTGCGAGGCAGTTGCGGAAGTTTTCCATTGCACTTTCGGGGTTCGGTTCTTCCATCAGCAATCGGTAAAGGAACTGCTTTTCCCTGTCGGGACGCTGAAAGAAGCGATTGACAGATATCATCGGGTCAGCAAGCATCACGAGCACATGGTCGGTATCCGAAATCCGATGCAGCGTTTCCGTGCAGATGTTGGTATCCACAAAAAC
>JAZKYW010000311.1:0-1845 GCA_045612325.1 Candidatus Limiplasma sp.
TGGACTATATGCGTGCCCGCAAGAACGCTACCGTTGACGGCACCGACCTTGGACGTACACAGCGTCAGCGCAAGATGATGTCCGCCATTCTCCAAAAAATCAGGAGCCAGCCCGGACTTGTATTCGACTGTCTCAAGGTAATGAACCGTGACGATGTAAACATCTTTACGGATATTGGCGTCTTTGATGCTCTTTCTCTGGGCATCACGGCATTGAAAACTGGCCTTTCCACCATCAAAACGCATGTGCTGGATGGTCAGCTGCGTGATTTCTATGCCAATTTCAATTTCACCGATCAGGATGCGCGTAAGCAGATGCTTCTCGAAGTGTACGGCATCAATGTCGAAGAAACGCAGTATGTAAGCTGGAATCAGACCCGATGGCTGCTGAAAGAGGGATTTGAGGCTGCAAAGTGCATCAATCTTGCGCAGCGGGTGCTTGAAAGCACCAAAAAGGGCGGCAGTGCAGAAAAGAAAGCCGCGCGTGAAGCCCTTGAACAGGCATATGATGCTGCCGTAGCAGCTTTTGATACAGCGGCTGCCAAGCAGGGCGGTGACGAGCGCAATGCGCTGCTCAAAGCCCGCAATGCACTGAAAAAGGAAATCGAAAATGCGGCGCCCATTCTTGAATATACCGAAACGCTGCGCTTTAAAGTGGCGGATACGTGGTATGAGGATGAGCTCATCAACGAATATCAGTACAACTGGAACTAATTTATATAAGAAGGAACGGTGAAAAAATCCGTTCCTTTTTTGTATTTGTTCAGTAAAAATGTCTGTATCGCGTGCCAATAATTGCATTGTGCGCGAAATTGTGATATACTCTATGTTTGAGCAACGCGGTTGCTCATCATTCCACACAGGAAGGATCCTGATGGCATGATCGACAAGTTTACGCTTCCTTTTCCTGCCTTTACAGGCGAGGAGGAACGCACGGTTTATGTGTATGTGCCGGATGCATTCGAAAAAAACGAGAAAGTCCGTTATCCTGTTCTTTACATGTTTGACGGGCACAATGTGTTTTATGATGAGGATGCTACCTACGGCAAAAGCTGGGGTCTTGGCGAATATCTGGAAGAAAACGATGTGCCGCTGGTGGTGGTGGGCGTGGAATGCAACCACAACCCCAAAGGCGCAAGACTTTCGGAATACGCGCCCTTCAGCTTTCAGGCGCCCGGTTTGGGCAGGATTACGGGCCGGGGCAGAGATACCATGCGCTGGTATGTGCGCAACCTGAAGCCCATGATCGATCACCAGTATCCCGTCAAAAGGGACCGTAACCACACCTGGATCGCAGGCAGCTCCATGGGCGGCCTGATGAGCCTGTACGCGGTGCTTGAATTCAACAATGTTTTCTCCCGCGCGGCGGCGCTTTCGCCGTCTATCTGGTTTGGCGCCAAGCAGCTGGACAGTCTGATCGCTCGCGCCAAAGTAAGGCCTGATACCGTACTGTACATGGATTACGGACAGCGCGAAATGAGAAACCGCGCAAACATGATGGGACGTTTTGCACGCGTCAGCGGCATGCTTCTTGAAAAAGGCGTGCTGATCACCACACGCATCGTTCCCGGCGGCGAACATACCGAAGCCAGCTGGGAAAAGCAGATCCCGTTTTTTATCAACACGCTGCTTTACGACGGGCGGCAATAACGGAGGATAACACCAATGGAAATGCAGTACTTCAAGTGGTACAGCCGTGAGCTGAACCGCGATATGGAAATGAAGGTCTACGGTCATGCCGGCCGTCCCGTGCTGTTCATTCCCTGTCAGGACGGACGTTTCTTCGACTTTGAGAATTTCAAGATGACGGATACCTGGGCTCCCTGGATCGAGCGCGGCGAGGTGA
>JAZKYW010000312.1:0-1943 GCA_045612325.1 Candidatus Limiplasma sp.
CCATGCGCCACACCAGCGCAAGCAGCATCAGTATCCACGCGATGCCCTCGGCAATGGCGATGGTGCGCTCGGCAAAAACGGGCCTGAGCAGATAGGAAAAACCGATGCGCGCGCCCAGCATGCCCATGCCGATGAGGCTTGCGCAGGTGATATCGCCCACGCCTTCCAAAACGCTTCGCATCACGATGCCCACGCCAAACAGCGTGTAGAAGATGCTCAGGTCGCGGAAGAACTGGCTGCCGATGGCAAGCGCATCCCTCGTTACGCCGAAGATGCCCACAAACCATGCGCCGCAAAGGAACATGAATACCGACAGCACCACGCACACAGCCACCATCAGCGCCGTACCCGTGGTAAAGCAGCTGTGGATCTTTCGGTCATCCTGTGCACCCTTGGCACGCGCCGCCATGCTGGATACCGCCGCGCCAAGATTGAAAATGGGCAACAGCATCATGCTGTCCACACGGTAGGCGGTGGTGATGGCAAGCACCGTGACCGAGCCGAAGCTGTTCATAAAATTCTGCAAAACCAGATTGCCAAGCGAGGTCACGCTGTTTTGCACCGTGGGCGGCACGCTGAAGCGCAATCCCTGCACAAACACCGCGCGGTCGAAGCGTTTTTCGCCCTTTTGATGCTTCAGGAAGGGGTACTTCCTTGCCGTATACAGGATGATAAAGCCCGTCATGGCTGCCTGCGACAACACCGTCGCAGCCGCCGCGCCCGCTACGCCCCAGCCAAAGGCGATCACAAACAGCGCATCCAGCGCCACATTCATCACCGAGGACAACAGCACCGCGTAAAACGCCGCCTTGGTATTGCCCACCGCACGCAGCATGGCGGCATACAGGTTATAGCACGCCAGCAGCGGGATGCCCGCAAAAATGATCTGCAGGTAGATGAACGCATCGGCAAAGATATCCTCAGGCGTGTTCATCACCTGCAGGATGGGCTTTGCCAGCACAAATGCCGCCGCTGCCAGCAGCACATACACAGGCACCAGCAGGGGCAGAAAGCAATTCATCAGCCTGCGCACGGCATCTTTGTCCTTGCGCCCGAAGTGCTGCGCGCCCAGAATAGACAAACCCAGCGTAAAGCCCAAAATGGTATTGATGAAGAAATAGGAGATGGACGTGGTCGCGCCCACGGCAGCCAGCGGCAGTTCGCCCTCTGCGCGGCCGATGATAAAAGCATCCGCCCAGCTGTACAGTTGCTGCAGTATGCCGCTCAAAATCAGCGGCATGCTGAAAGCCACCAGCTCGCGGGCAGTTGAACGGGGTTTGGTCATGGTTTTCCTCCTGTAGATATATATATATGAAAGAAAAACGCGCAACGGGATTATAGCATCCTCCGCCGCCCAAATGCAACCATGTGCATTTCACGTTACAGTCTGCGCAAAACGTGGTATAGAATAAGCGTGATCAACGCCCACAGGAGTGTTTTGATGAATCAGCTTTTCGAATTGATCCATTTTTACTTTGACCGCGGCGCAGCCGATGACCAGCAGACGCTCATCGCCCTTTTGCGCGATGCGCAGGACGCGCTGGGCGGTACGCTCACGCAGGACGCGCTTGATGCGATTGCACAGGCATACGGGCTCAAGCCTTCGATGCTCACGGCGCTCATCCGCCGCATCCCCTCCCTGCGCATGGCGGATGCGCCCCACAGGCTGGAAATGTGCCAAACCTGCCGAAACGCGCAGCAGCTTCGCGCATGGGTGCAAAACCAAACCGGCGATAGCGGCTTCACCTGCCGCTTCGTACCCTGCATGAAAAACTGCAAAAACGGCCCCAGCATCCGTTGGGATGCCACGCTCTACTCCCACGCAGACAAAGACCTTCTGCAAAAGCTGATGGCCTCCGCCAAACGCTGAGCCCCCTTGGGAGGCGTCGGAGGGCGCAGCCCGCCGACTTCCCATCCGAAGCTGACGACATGCGCGTCAGCTT
>JAZKYW010000313.1:0-4406 GCA_045612325.1 Candidatus Limiplasma sp.
AGATCCTTGAGCTGGTACACGAAAGCGAAAAGACCGGCGAGCCCATCCTGCGCACGCTGGAATACAACGACCCCCACAAGGGCTACGCCGGCATCACCGACCAGTTCATGCTGGGCGAAAATCTGATGGCCGCTCCCGTTGTGACCAAGGGCACCTTTGAGCGCAAGGTATACTTCCCCGAAGGCCGCTGGCAGGATGCCGACGGCAACATCTACGAAGGCGGCACCGCGCCCGTACTGCCCGCCCCCATCGACAAGCTGCTTTGGTTCCGTAAAGTAAAGTAATCAACGGGAGGCTTGCCTATGAAAGCCTATCAGGGCATTTCCTTTTCGGATATCACGATCGATAACGGCTTTTGGCAGCACCGCCAGCAGCTTAACCGCGAAGCCACCATTTACACGGTCATGAATCGCTTTGCCGATACGGGGCGCTTTGAAGCGCTCAAGTGTGAATGGCGCGAGGGGCAGCCCAACAAGCCGCACATTTTCTGGGATTCCGACGTTGCCAAATGGATGGAATCCGTAGGCTACATCATTCAGAAAACGCCCATGCCCGACCTTGAAAAGGCCGTGGAAGACCTGATCGATATCATCGAGGCTAAGCAGGGCGCGGATGGCTATTTCAACGTCTATTTTACGATCATCGAGCCCTCCAAACGCTGGACGGAACGTGCGTGGCATGAGCTGTACTGCGCAGGGCATTTCATCGAGGCCGCCATCGCATGGAAAAACGCCACAGGCCGCGACCGTTTTCTCAACATCATGTGCCGCTACGCCGATTACATCGACCGCGTTTTCCGCATTGAAGGCTCTGCCAAATTCATGACCCCCGGACATCAGGAGATCGAGCTGGCGCTGGTCAAGCTGTATCACGCTACTGGTGAGAAGAAGTACCTTGACCTGAGCGCGTTCTTCATTGACAACCGCGGGCGCAACGACATGGACGCCGCTGCCGACCGCTGGTCGCAGGGCCGTCAGGCGCAGGACCATGCCCCGTGCGCAGAGCAGACCACTGCCGAAGGCCATTCCGTACGCGCTGCCTACATGTATTCCGCCATGGCGGATATCGCCCGCGAGCGAAGCGACGAAGCGCTGTGGAATGCCTGCAAAACCATCTTTGACAACATCGTCAACCGCCGCACCTACATCACCGCAGGTGCAGGCTCCACCCATTGCGGCGAGGCATATACCCGCGATTATCATCTGCCCAACGATATCGCCTACACAGAGACCTGCGCTTCCATTGCGCTGGCCTACTTTGCCCGCCGCATGCTGCTGCTCGAGCCGGACGTACGCTATGCCGATTTGATCGAGCGCGTGCTCTACAACGGCTTCCTTTGCAGCACTTCGCTGGACGGAAAGCGTTTCTTCTACTCCAATCCCATGGAGATCGATGTATCCAAGCGTGAAAAGTATGCCGTCAGGGAGCATGAATGGCTGCCCGACACCCAGCGTGTGGAAGTATTCACCTGCTCCTGCTGCCCGCCCAATATCACCCGTTTCGTAGCCTCTGTGGGCGATTACCTGTACACGGCGGATGATGAACGTATCTACCTGCACCAGTTCATCGGCAGCACTGCCAAAGTCGGCGGTGCGACCATTCAAATCGAGACCGCTTATCCCGCCGACGGCGTGATACGCATCAAGGCCGATGGTCTGATGGGCCGCAAGCTTTGTGTGCGCATCCCCTCCTGGTGCACCGATTTCACGCTCGATTGTCCCTATACCCTTGAAAACGGCTATGCCGTCATCGATGCAGACGCCATCAGCGCCACTCTTGTGCTGGATATGCCCGTAGTGCTTATGCAGGCCAACCCCAACGTTGCCGATGCAGCCTGCAAAGTCGCCGTGATGCGTGGCCCGGTTGTCTACTGCATGGAGGCCGTAGATAACGGCGAGTGCATTTTCGACTGCATGATCGATGCTGAGCCTGAGGCCGTTACCGAGCCCAGCGAGACCTACCGCATGCCCGTCATCAAAGCCAAGGGCTGGAGAAGACCTGCGCCCGAGGGCGACTGGCTGTACCGTCCGCTCAAGGGAAAGCCCGAAGAAACGCTTCTTACGCTCATTCCCTACTACGCGCTTGCCAACCGCGGCGAAAGCGACATGCGCGTATGGATCCCCGTGCGTTACTGAACGGAGGTTTATTGATGATCTTAATGCGTTTTCCCAACGGACTTGCCAAAGCGCTCACTTTTTCCTACGATGACTGCGTAGAGCAGGATATGGAGCTTGTGCGTATTTTCAACCAATACGGCATGAAAGCTACGTTCAACCTCAACACCGCGCAATACGCACCCGAAGGAAGAAAGTGGCGCGAAGGTCAGTTCTTCCGCAAAATGAGCCGAAGCCAAACCATCGACCTTTTCAAGGACGGCCCGCATGAGGTCGCCGTGCACTGCGCAAACCATCAGCTGCTGACCAATGCACCTACCGCGATGATCGTTGCCGAAGTGATGGAAGACCGCAAATCGCTGGAGCATGACTTTGGCGGCATCGTGCGCAGCATGGCATATCCCTACGGCCCGCTCAATCAGGCCGCCGTGGATGCGCTTCGCAGCTGCGGCATCCTGTTTGCGCGCACCATCGAATCCAGCCACAGCTTCGACATCCCCGAAGAGTGGCTTCGCCTGCCCCCGACCTGTCACCATGATGACCCTCGCCTGATGGAGTTGGCGGATCGCTTCCTCAAGCAGCAGGAGCACCAAATCTACGGCTGCCGCCTGTTCTATGTATGGGGGCACACTTTCGAGTTTGAAACCAACAACAACTGGCATATCATCCATGATTTCTGCGAAAAGATGGCAGGCAAGGATGACGTCTGGTACGCCACCAACGGCGAGATCTTTGAGTATGTCGAAGCATGGCAGAAACTGATCTGCAGTGCCGATGGCAAAACGCTGCACAATCCCACAGCCCGTACGCTCTGGCTGCGCAACAATCGCAAGATCCTTTCCATCGCGCCCGGCGAAACGCTGGCGATCGACTAACGTAAAAAAGCGGGAGATGCTTTGCACCCCCTGCTTTTTGTATGCTCATTTATTTGTCTTCCTCCGCCTTGGCAAGCGCGGCGGCTTCTTCGGCAAGGGCTTCTTCTTCCTTGCGTTTTTTCACAAGCAGCCACTTCTGACGGATGCCCTCGTACACCTCAGGATCAATTTCGGGCGTACCGGTAGAGCAGGTGGGCAGCAGCTGGTCGCCTGCGGCGGAAGCGATGGTGCAAGCCGTATCGTTGCGGTACTGGTCGCGCACTTCCTTTTTGCGCAGGTCGGGAATTTCCATGGGGATATTGCCGTTGAGCACGGAGCGATAGGCAAACAGGCCCGGCAGCGCCATATCCAGCGCCTCGTACACACCGATGACCTCAGCGTTTTCATCACCCTGCAGACGGGCGATGAAGTGCTTCATGCAGTAGTAATCGGAACCGCCGTGACCAAAGTCATCCGCCATTTCTTCCATATCCACCAGATAGTTCTCCACAGGGCGGCCTGCGTACTCGGCGGGATACTCGTCAAAGTTGGTATAAATGCGGTAGATGTGGTCGTTGTTAGCATCCTCACGGGCGGATTCCATACGGCCCTTCTCGCCATAGAGGCAGTACCATACAGAGTCGCGATACAGGTCGCCGTGAACGCTCTTGATAATGCCGCCATTGTTGAGCGTGATCATTTCAATGCCGAACTGTCCGCGCTTGCGGCCCATACGGCGGGCACGGCCTACGCGCAGGCCTTCGTGACCGATCACGGATACAGGACGCAGGCCCGTGATGTGCAGGATGGGGCCGATGGAATGCGTGCAGTAATAGTTGGCAAAGGTGTTGTTGCGCCAATGGTCGGGGTCGCCGTAGGTGATCTCGGGGTTGATGGTCTCGCAGTTGTGTACGTACCCACCTTCGCCGTACTCAAACTCGCCCAGCTTGCCTTCGCGGTAAAGCTTGCGCATCTCGCGGGGCGCGGGCATGTAGCAGTAGTTTTCGGCATAGGCGTAAATCATGCCCGTTTCTTCAACGGCTTCCACCAGTTCTACGGCTTCCTTCATGGTCTGTACGGGCAGTACTTCGCTCAGTACATGCTTGCCTGCCTTCATGGCTTTGATGGCAAAAGGCGCGTGCTCGGTGGCGTAGTTGGCCAGCACCACCGCATCCATATCATGCTTGAGGAACTCGTCATAATCCGTGTAATACACGATCTGATCATGTCCCGTCAGCCTCTTCTTCATCATTTCAAGGCCTTCGACCCATTTATCGCAAATGGCTACGACCTCGGCAGTATCCACCGCTTCGCAGTAGCGGATCATGCTCTTGCCGCGGCCTACGCCAATAACGCCAATGCGGATTTTTTTCATTTTAATATCCCTCTTTCGTTCAAAGGATGGTATAATCATTATAACACAAAGCAACAGGTGATA
>JAZKYW010000314.1:0-2252 GCA_045612325.1 Candidatus Limiplasma sp.
CCAGCAGCTTAACGTAGCCTTCCTTGCCGCCGGCGATTTCCATACGGGTATCCATATCGTGCATCAGGCGGAAGGAGTAGTTCCAGTAGCTGCCCTCATAGTAGCGGGAGTTGGGGTCGAGCAGGCCGGTCTCGCGGTCGAAGGCGGCGGTCCACTTGCCCATGTAGCTGCGGCAGAAATCAGCCAGCTCGGTATCGCCGGCGGCTTCAGCCAGAGCGCGGGTAGCGTTCATGCCGTCAGCCACGTCGATGGTGTGGGCGATATCGTTGCAGCGGCCGTTGGCCTTGTAATCGGCAAAGCGATGCTCGGGCATTACGTCCAGACGAACCTGCTTCATGGCTTCGGCAAGGTCGATGGGTACGCCGCGGTACAGAGCATCCGCCAGCACATGCTCAGCCAGCATCTTGGCCTGACGGGCCTCGCTGCCGGCATCACGGATGTCCAAAAGCAGAGCGTGGGGCATGCGGCCCTCGGCGCGGCAGAAGGCAAGGATGGTCTTGACCAGCTTGTCGGAAATTTCGGGATACAGGCTGAACAGCAGAGGAGTCTGGGTCTTGTACTGGTCCCACAGGGTAGCCAGGTCAAGCACGAAGGCATCCTCATCCTGATACAGGAAGCTCTCACCGCTCCAGTCGGCGGGCTTTACGAGGGTGTGATAGAAGTTGGAGTAGAAGATGCGCATGTCGCGCTCGTCCACGGTTTCTACCTCTACGGCGTTGAAAGCCTTGTTCCAGGCTTCGGCGGCGGCCTTTACCAGCTCGTCAAAGTCAACAGCGCTCTCGGCAACAGCCTTGGCGGCGATTTCGATGGAGCGGGCAGATACGCCCAGAGCCATGCGCACCTGAGTGCCGGGCAGGGCTTCAAATACGCAGCCCTTGTCCCACAGCTTGGCCTTGGCGCCGGGGCAGTGAGCCACAAAGTACAGCTGAACGCCGGCGAGGATGACTTCGCACTCTACGGTATCCTCATTGGCAAGACGCAGCTTGAGGTCGCGGGCAGGACGGCGGGTCTTTTCTTCCAGCAGACCGTCATTGGTGAAATCGATGAACAGCTTGCCGCCTTCCTTGCCGAAGGTGTAGCGGTGATGGGCAGCATCGTGGGTCACGGTCATCTCGTTGCGGATGCCGCGCTCCTTCATGGTAACGGCATAGTAGCCGGGGGTGGCCTTTTCATCCTCCATCATGTCGGGCTGGAAAGCTTCTTCAGCGGTCTCGGCATAGGTGGGGATGGTAACAGCGTAGTTATAGAAGCTGTCGATGTAGCCAACGCCGCTGTGGTGGATGTGAGAGAAACCGCGGATGGTGCCGGGCTCCATGATCACGCGGGGCTGGTCGCCATAGTTGGTGCCGACATGACCGTAGCCGGAGGAGTAGCCGCCGGTGTAGGAACAAGCGGTGATCTTGCCAAAAGGAACAGCAGCGGCAGGAGTGGTATTACCGGCGCGGCCTTTGATCATATGCCAGGTGCCTGCAACGCCCTTGGGTTCCGGCAGTTCAATGGCGCCATTGCCAAGGAAAACGTCTGCATAACGTACGTAATCTTTCATTTTAGGTTCCTCCCCTAATCTGCAAATATTGACTATTTGCGCTCTTTTAATTATAGCAACTGAGACATTTCCTGTCAACGGCGCAGCGCATCAGAAAAGCCCGAAAGCATTTGCTTTCGGGCTTAAGGAATTGATTTTTGTTACGCTTTCCTGTGTCGACTTTCGCTAATACAATACATCACATCTAATTATCCGTTATCTCGGAACTCACAGTTACCCGATGTTTATTACGTTTGTATAACATCCCCCTGCAAGCATCAAAAAACCCCATCTCTGCTTTCGCAGAGACGGGGTTTTCAAAACGATCAAACCTGAAATTAGAACTTCAGGGGGTTGACCTTGATGGCGGGGCCCATGGTGGCGGTCAGGTACAGAGACTTGATGTAAGTACCCTTGGCAGCAGCGGGCTTGGCCTTGTTGATGGCGTCCATCAGAACCTGCAGGTTCTCCTGCAGCTTCTCGGGGGCGAAGGAGGCCTTGCCGATGGGGCAGTGCACGATGGAGGTCTTGTCCACGCGATACTCAACCTTACCGGCCTTGGTGTCCTGAACAGCCTTGGCGACGTCCATGGTTACGGTGCCGCTCTTGGGGTTGGGCATGAGGCCCTTGGGGCCCAGGATACGACCGATGCGGCCGATCAGACCCATCATGTCGGGGGTGGCAACGCAAACGTCGAAGTCGAACCAGTTCTCCTGCTGGATCTTGG
>JAZKYW010000315.1:0-4805 GCA_045612325.1 Candidatus Limiplasma sp.
CGCGTACTTATGCCGTGCGCCAAGCCCCTGCCCGCGCAAAGCGCGGGCAGTCCGGGGGGCCAGGGGGTCACCCCCTGGTGGTGGCGGCGTTGAGCAGACGGATGAGGTCGTGCTGGGTGAACTTTTCGGTCTTTTTGCAGAAGTGGCAGGTGAGCTCAGCGCCTTCCTGCTCGTCCTGAATCATGCGGGTCAGTTCTTCCTGACCGAGGGTGATGAGGGCGCGCTCCATGCGGGAGCGGCTGCAGTTGCAGCGGTACTCGAGGTCGCTTTCGCCGAGTACTACATACTTGAGGCCGTCAAACCACTTCTTGGCAAGGTCCTCCATGGGCTCGTAGCACAGCTCACGGGAGATATCCGCCATGAGGGGGCTGCGCAGCTCCAGCTCGCTGATGACGCTGTCGGGGCAGCCGGGCAGGGGCTGGAGCAGCACGCCGCCCGCAGAGAGGACGGTCTCGCCGCTGACAAGTACGCCAAGGCTCTGCAGGGTGGGGGTCTGCTCGGACTGTACATAGTAGGTGGCAAAGTCCTCGGCGATTTCACCGCTGAAGAGCTGTACCTGACCCACATAGGGGTTCTTCATGCCGACATCCTTGACAACGCTCATGCGGCCGGTGTTGCCTACGGCCATGCCAACGCTGAGCTTGCCATCGGGACGGAGGGGCATTTCCAGATTGGGCACATCCACACAGCCGCGTACGCTGTCCTTGTCGGCTACGCAGACGATTTTGCCGATGGGTCCGCCGCCGTCAATGGTGACAGTAACAGAGGCGTCATCGGTCTTGAGCATGGCGCCCATCATGGCGGTGCCCATGAGGCTGCGGCCCAGCGCGGCAGTAGCCACGGGGCTGGTGCAGTGGATGGCGGCAGCTTTGGCCACGGTGTTGGTGGCGGTGAGCAGCAGGCCGCGCACCATGCCGTCCATCAGGGTGATATGCAGCATTTGATCTTTCTTAGGCTGATTCATGGTATTTCTATCTTCCTTCCGTAAAGGGTCAGATTCCTGTAAGACGTTCGCCTACGGTGGGAGGCGCGTCTGCGGCGGTGGGTTTGCGTGCGGCGACAAACCAGCGCAGCTCGTGAGAGGCGGGCGGCTGCAGCTTTTTATCGGCAAAGATGCAGACGTCGGTAAAGCCTACGGCTTCCAGAAGCTCGGTGATGCGCTGCGCGCTGTGCGCGTACTGGCGCTGGCTTTCGGCAATGCGCTGATAGGTTTCGCCCTTCTGGCGTACGAAAATGGCCAGATTCAGGTCAACATAGGCGTGTGCGCGGTTGTAGCGGTTTTGCCACAGATAGGCGATGTCCTCGGTCTCGTCGCCGATGAAGTGATCGCCCAGAACGTTTTCCAGCTTGTAGGGGGTGGATACGTCCATGAACAGGCCGCCGCCCTCGCGCAGGGCGCGCCACGCCGCGCGGAAGAAATCGGTGATCTCGGCGGCGTCCTTGAGGTAGTTGAGACCGTCATTGGTGCAAAGCACAGCATCCATCTGCCTGTGCAGGTGCAACTCACGCATATCCTGCTTGACGAAGGGGATCATCGCGCCCATCTTGCGTGCCTTCTGAGAGGCCTCAAACAGCATATCGGCGGAAAGGTCCACGCCCGTCATCTGGTTGCCCATGCGTGCCAGCGGAATGGTCAGGCTGCCGGTGCCGCAGGCACATTCGCAAACCCTGCCGCGGGCAACGCCGTAGCGCTCCATCAGCGTGTGATAAAACCTTGCCCAGCCGGTGTAGTCCACATCGGCCATGAGACGGTCGTAAACGGATGCAAATGCGGTGTACATGTGTGCAGATCGCTCCTTTTGTGCAGGCGGTCGTCAAATGCGCTTTCTGCGGGCCATCAGCCCGCCGATGCGCCCGGTCTCCTTGGCGGTAAGACCCGCCCAGCCCACCTCGCGCACACGTTCAAGCAGCCCAAGCTCGCGGGCGATCTCGTATTTCATACGCTCATCGCGGGTGAGGGGCGCACATGCGCGGTCGGCGGGGTCGTGGATGGTTTTTGGCGTCTGGTTCATCCTGCTGCCTCCTTCGGGCATTAGGGTGAGCCGAAACGGCGCGGGCAATGCGTCAGCCTTCGGTGGTTTCGGTGGCTTCGGCGTTTTCTTCTTCCTCGTCCTCTTCGTGGTACAGACCGCGGCCCACCTGCGCACCTTCGATGCGGGTGTTGATCATGCGGTCAAATACGCCGTTGGTGTAGCTGGCGCCCGCAAAGCGGCTGAGGGCAAAGCCCAGCAGGATGTAGTAAGCGGCGTAAGCCAGCGCGGCATAGCCTGCATAGGGGGTGAAGAAGGCGATGACGGCAAAGATGATGGCGGGCACGATGCTCAGCAGCTTGAGCGCAATGGTCATGGGCAGGCAGCTGACCGCCATGATGAGGCTGTTGCGCACAAGGGTCTTGTAGGTCATGTCATAGGTGACCATCTGGGGGTAGATGTAGAGCAGGGAGCACATCCACAGGATGCAAACGATGAGGCTGAGCACCTGAGGAATGAGGAAGATCATGCTGTCGTTAGCCATCTGACCGTAGAAGGAGTAGCAAACGTAGATCATGAAGGGCATGGCGCCGGTGATGGTGCTGGTGATAAGCGCCTGCTTCCAGTTTTCCTTCACGGTCTGGAAGAAGTCAGACACGAGGAAGGAATGCTCGTCACGGGCCCAGTTGCGGGTAACATAGCACAGACCTGCGGTGAAGGGGCCGGTGATGGCGATGGCGGGGAACAAAAGCGCCAGCGTCTGCACAACAACAGCCTTCAGGCCGTCCATAACATCGGCGTTGGTGGCGATGAGGGTCTCAGTGGTCTGCAGGCCGCTGGTCACCTGATCCTGCATTTCACCCAGATAGGCCAAAAAGCGGTAGCCCAGACCGAGACCGCGGCCGATAACGATGATCGCGGGGATCCATGCCAGCATGTAGATCAGATTCAGCTTGAACAGCGAGGTGAAACGCACGCGCAGCATTTCCCAAAACAGCTGCATGCGGGTCTCGGGAAGATCTTCCTTGGTGTAGTCGCCTTTGCCGCTCTTGCCGTAGTAGTAGCGGTTCATCATTTTTCCAAACATGAATATCCCTCCGTATTGCATGGGTATACAAACTACATTATAGCATACAATCCTCCAAAAGGGAAATGGACGGTTTGTAAACAAGGCGTATTTTTCAAAAAAAGCCGCCCTGCTGCTTGCAGGACGGCCTGAAATTTATACGGCTTTGAAATATGACTCGGGATAACGCTCACGCAGAAGCGCCTCATCCACGCGGTAGCGGCTCAGGTGAAGCTCCATCGCTTCGCGTGCGGCACGCGCATCGCCCGCGGCAACCGCCTGCGCAATGGCGCGGTGGTCGGCTACGTTGCGGTCGTTGCGGGGTGCATCCAGCGACATGCGGCGTACACGGTCAAAATGCACAGTGTAGCCGGAAAGCATCTCCCAGGTCTGCTCCTTGTGCGCGATGGTGAAAAGCAGGCGGTGCAGGTCGTTATCCAGCTGCATCAGCGCCTCCATGCGTCCATCCTCCAGATAACGCTCCTGAAGGGCGACGTTGTTCATTAGCTCCACTTTCTGCTCTTCGGTGGCTTCCTGACAGGCGATCTCCACCACTGCGGCTTCCAAAACAGCACGCATAAAGCAGGATTCCTCCACAAGGGAGTAATCAATGGGGGCAACGGCGCTGCCGCGCTGGGGGTAAACATCGATCAGACGCACCTTGGCAAGGGCCATGAGCGCCTCGCGCACGGGGGTGCGGCTCAGGCCCATCTGCATGGCAAGCTCGTTTTCGCTGACCATGCTGCCGGGCTCAAGCTCCAGCTGGATGATGTTTTCCTTCAGCGTGCGGTAAGCATAATCGCGGCCTGTTTCGCGCTGGCCGCGCGGGGAAATGATCATTTCGGGTTCCCCTTCCTACAATAAAAATTGCGCAGTGCAGGCATCCCTGCACTGCGCAAAGGCAAATCTGTTGATTACAGATACTTCTTCAGGGTAGCGCGTACGGCACCGGGGCCGGCGATGAGCTCCTTGAACATGCCCTCGACCTTGGCAGCCAGACCGGCTTCGTACAGGTCAACGCCAAAGACGGAAGCGTTGCTCAGGATGGGCTTGAGCTGCTCGGTGACGGTTTCGGGCTTGCCAAACTCGATGCCCTTCATGGCTTCCTGCATGGAGGCCAGCATGGGGTCGGAGCTGATGGCGAACTCGGCGCCTTCATCGTTAACGCCCATCAGGTAGCGCAGCCAGCCGGCCAGAGCCAGAGGAATGGCGGTCAGGCTGTTCACATCCAGCTCAGCGCTGGCGATGTAGGACTTGATGGTCTCGCCGAAGCGGATGCCGACCTTCTGGGAGGTATCGGTGGCGATACGCTGGGGAGTGTCGGGGATGAAGGGGTTGGGCAGACGCTGGCCGACGACCTCATCGATGAAGCCCTTGGGGCTGATGATGCCGGGGTCGGTTACAACGGGCAGGCCCTCAACGTAGCCGATGGTCTCAACCATCTTCTTGAGCTCGGCGTCGCCCATTTCGGCGGCGATGGACTCATAGCCCAGCACGCAGCCGTACACAGCCAGAGCGGTGTGCAGGGGGTTGAGGCAGGTGGTGACCTTCATGCGCTCGGTCATGTTTACGACGTCGCGGGTGGTCAGATATACGCCAGCCTTCTCCAGAGCGGGACGGCCGTTGGGGAAACGGTCTTCCACGACCAGGTACTGAGGGATCTCAGCGTTTACGAAGGGAGCGATGTAGGTGTTCTTGCTGGTGATGACGGGGGCCATGTCTTCCACGCCCAGCTCGGTCAGCTGATCGCGGATCACGTCGGCGGGGCG